>NZ_JBRREF010000039.1:0-41472 GCF_056760135.1 Stenotrophomonas sp. STEN023
TCGGGTTGTCGGTGGGGGGGGGTGCGTTTTTTTTCTCCCCCTCGGCGCCGAACCCCCCGCGCCCAAAAACAACAAACAACAAACAGCAAACAAAAACGGCGCCACAGTTGCCTGTGGCGCCGCTTTCAAACTGCAGCTATCAGAACTTGAACGTGTGGGTCAGCGACACCATCCGGCCACGGCCGGAGAAGAAGTTCTGCCAGCCCGGCAGCTGCGACCAGGTCAGCACGTACTGCTTGTCGAACACGTTCTCCACGCCCAGTGCCAGCTGGCCATAACGGCCGATGTCGTAGTTCACGCTGAGGTCCCACAGCGCGTAGCCATAGGTGTTCTCTTCGTTCTTGTAGACAGCATTGTTGGCCGGGTTGACGAAGGTCTCGCGCAGGTCGCGGCTGAAGGTCTTGCTCACGCCCAGCGTTGCGCTCAGGTCATCGTTCGGGGTCCAGGTCACCGAGGCATTCACCTTGTCCGGCGAGATGTCGAGGATGCCCATTTCCTTCTTCAGGCCCGAGCCCGGGTAGTACTGGGTCTGGCCACGGATGCGCGAGTACAGGAAGCTGGCCTTCCACTGCTCGTTGAAGGTCCAGGCGCTGTTCAATTCGAAGCCTTCGATCTCGACCGGTGCGCGGGTCAGGATGAAGTCCTCGGTTACCGGGTCAATGGTCAGGCTGGAACCGAAGTCCGAGGTCGAGCGGTACACGGATGCACCCAGCTGGCCCTTGGCACCGCGCCAGTTGAAGCCGATTTCCTTGTTCTCGGTGATCAACGGCTGCAGGTCGGCGATGCAGGACACGGCCTTGCACGGGCTGCTGGCCTGGATGTTGCGCAGCGGGATGCCGACGTTGGCGATGCCGAAACCTTCGGAGTACGAAGCGAACACCGACCACTCATCGGTGATGCGCCAGATCGCACCGAAGTTGGGCATGTTGGCCTTGTAGTCCATCTTGCCGCCCTGCACCGGGGTGTGGTCGCGGAAGGCAACGGTGGTGTAGCTGTCGATCTCCAGCTGGCCGTCTTCACGACGGACGCCAGCGTCCAGCGTCACCGGACCGATGTCCCAGCTCAACTGCGCGTACGGCGCGATGCTGGTGTACTTCATCGGCGGCACCCACAGGCGGTTGGTCAGCGCCAGGCGCTGTTCGGCGGTGTCTTCGACCAGGTCCAGGCCGGCACGCAGGCGCAGGCCTTCAACCTTGAACAGGTCGCCGTAGGCGTAGCCGAAGCGCAGGCCCTTTTTCTCGCTGTTGATTTCCGACTGGTCCCAGATGCGCAGGGCGTCATCGGTCGGGGCCGGCTTGGTCAGCTGGCGGTCGTCGCCGTTTTCCGGCACGTAGCGCATGGCCTGCTCGGCCCAGTACGCGTCAACGCTCAGGTCGCCGCCGAAGAAATCGGCATTGGTGTACTTCACCGCGAACTGTTCGAAGTCGTTGAACTCGGCCAGCGAACCAGCAATCGAGCCCTTTTCGGCGGTATTGGTGGTCGGGTTCGGACACTTGATTGCATCAAAGCGGCAGCCATCAACCGGAATGTAGTTGTGCTTGCCGCCGATGTGGAAGTTGCTGTAGCTGGCCTGGATGCGCTGCATCTGGCCTTCGCCGAAGTTGTAGCCGCCCTTGAGGAACAGGTTCTTGCTATACGAATCGGACAGCGAACCGGAGGTGTTCAGGCCAACGCGGCGACCGTCGCCGTCATAGGCGATGCCGCGGTCGATGTAGGCACCGCTGATCAGGTAGTCGACCGCGTCGCCCTTGAAGGTGTGGGTGACGCCGATCTTGGACTGGCCGCTGTCGTCCTTGAACTGGGTGCCGTAGCGGGTGGTGACTGTGGTTTCGTGGCCAGCCACGTCCGGGTTCTTGGACAGGTAGTTGATCACGCCGCCGGCGCCGCCGATGCCTTCAGCAGCGGACGGGCCGTTGATGACTTCGATGCGGCCGATGACGCCCATGTCGGTGAAGGTGCCGTTGCGGCTGCCTTCGCGCAGCGGCGAGCCCTGCGGCACGCCGTCGAACAGGCGCAGCGCGACGCGACCACGCAGGGTCTCACCGGAGTTGCTCATCGCCTGCGAGGATTCGGAATAGCCCGGCACCGTGCGTGCGAGCACGGCAGTGGCGTCTTCGGTCAGGTTCAAGGTGCGCTGCACCTGCTCCGGGCTGATCAGGGTGACAGCACCCGGGACCTTGTCGATGGCAACCGGCGTGCGGGTACCGGTGACGATCACCTGGTCCAGCGTGGTTGCAGCGTCTTGTGCAAAGGCCGGGCTCATCGCGCTGGCGAGCAGCACGGCGCTGATGGCGGCCGAAAGTGGCTTGATCATGTTGTTCTCTCCCCCAGGTTTGAATGTGTGACGCGACCGGACTGGGAGCCGGCAGAGCCAGAAAGCGACGGGGACTAGCGCCCCTTTGATCCTGCCGTTTGCTGTTTTCGGTCCCCGACCAGGCGGGCACCGGGCGCAACTCCGACGTTGGGCGAAGCCTAGGCGGGCCCTTGGCGCGATAGAAGCGCACCTGTGTATGTTCAAAGCCTAGGGTTTGTTGCGATTGGGTGACGGCGCCTGCAGCGGCATTGCCGGACAACCGACCTGTAGTGCCGAGCCATGCTCGGCAGAGGCCTTGCCAGGAAATCCAACAGGACCGGGAAGGCCCCTGCCGAGCATGGCTCGGCACTACAGGGGCTCTACGGGTAACGCCCCTGCCGAGCATGGCTCGGCACTACATGGGCATTGCGCTCAGTCGGTAGGCTGCAACAACGCCGTGCGCGCCTCGTCCAGCAGCACGTTGACCTGACGCAGGCGCACCGAGGAGCGCGACCAGACCATGCCGATACGGCGCGGCTCGCTGGGTTCAGGCAGGGGAATGCGCACCACCGAGATCCCTTCCGGCCACGGCTTGGCCCAATCCGGCACCAGCGACACACCCAATCCACGATCCACCATCACCGCGATCGCATTCAGCGCATTCAGCTCGAACCGTTCACGCGGCACGATGCCGGCCTTGCGCAGGTACTCATCGGCCTGGCGGCCGCCCCATTCGTGGCGGTCGTAACGGATCAGGGGCTCTTCGCGCAGCAGTTGGTGCGGGTCGGCACCGGCCAGGCGCGCCGGTGCCAACACCACCAGCGGCTCTTCACGCAGCAGCTGCCAGTCGCAGGTCTTGGGCAGCGAGAACGGTGCCTGCAGCACCATCGCCGCATCCAGATCACCCGCTTCCACCGCGCCGTACAGGTCAGACGAATAGCCGGGTTTGATGAAGACGTTGATCTCGGGGAACTTGGCCACCATCCGCGCCAGGATGTCCGGCACCAGCCCGCCCAGCGCGGTCGGGCAGGCGCCCAGCCGCAGTTCGCCGGCCATGCCGCTTTCGTTGGCGACGCTGCGCAGATCGGCCACGCCACGCAGCAGGTCACGCGCGCGCTGCAGGATGCGCGCACCTTCCTCGGTGACGCTGACGGTGCGGCCGGCGCGGGCGATCAGCGGAGCGCCCAGCTCGCGTTCCAGCGTGCGGATCTGCTGGGCAACGGCGGCGGGGGTGATGTGCAGCATGCGCGCCGCCGCGGCCATGGAGCCACGGTCGACCACGGTGACAAAGGTATTGAGAAACTGGGTTTCCACGCGATTAGACCTCTCAGCTGCGCGCCAAACTACACCAGCGGGCGTGGCGGCGCGATCCGACCAACGTCATGGTCTTTGCTGAAGCTGGCTTCACGCCGCCGCGGAACCGGCCCGCAGCGGCGTGCAGACGGGTCTTCACACCGCGTCCTGCTTGTAGATGGTCAGGCCCTTCAACGAACGGTTCGGGGCCGGGAAGAAAAGGCTGGCCACGTAGCCGATCACGATGCACAGGAAGATCGAGATGGCCAGGTAGAAGTACGGATGCACCAGGCTGTACCACCAGGCAACGAAGGTCAGCACGATGCTGGAGGCGACGCCGATCGCCACGCCGGCCGAGTTGGCGCGGCGGGTGAACATGCCCAGCGTATAGGCACCGGCAAAGCCACCACCGAGCAGGCCGGCCAGTTCGATCGACACGTCGAACAGCGAGTGGATGTCGTAGCGGGTCATGATCAGCGCCAGGCCAATCGCGGTCAGGCCGACCAGCACCGTGGAAATCTCGGCGAACAGCACGCTCTTGCGTGGGGTCGGGTTCTTGGCCAGGCGCTCGTAGAAGTCGACCGAGATCAGCGTGGAGACGCTGTTCATGATGCTCGACAAGGTCGCCATCGCCGCGGAGAACACGCCGGCGATGATCAGGCCGGTGACGCCGGGCGGCAACTCGGCGGCGATGAACAGCGGGAAGGTCGCATCGATCGGCAGCAGCGGGTCAAGGCGCTGCGGGTTGTTCTTGTAGAACACCCACAATGCAGTGCCGATGCCGTAGAAGATGAAGCCGCCCGGGATCATGATCGCAGCGAAGGCCCAGATCGAACGGCCGGCTTCTTTGTCCGACTTGGTGGCCAGGGTGCGCTGCATCAGCACCTGGTCCTTGGGGAAGGTCAGCACCACGTCGAACACGACCAGGAAAATGAAGCCCCACACCGTGGCCTTGGTCAGGTCGAAGCTGAAGTCGAACAGTTTGGTCTTGTCTTCCATCGCCGCGGTGGCGACGAATTCACCGAAGCCGCCCTTCAGCGTCCACACGATGAACAGGATCGCGAAGATCGCGCCGCCCATCTTCACGATCACCTGCACGAAGTCGGTCCAGATCACCGCCTTCATGCCGCCCATCGCGGTATAGAGGATGGTGAACACGCCCATCATCATAATGCTCCACACCACGCTGATGCCGGTGATGGTGGCGATGGCCAACGCCGGCAGGAACAGCACCACGCTCATGCGCGCGCCGATCTGCATGACGATGCACAGCGCGCTGGCGAGCATGCGGATGGCCGGATGGAAGCGGGTTTCCAGGTAGGAGAACACGCTCATCAAATCCAGGCGACGCAGCAGCGGCACGATCCACACCGCCACGAACATCAGGCCCAACACCGCGATCAGGTTATTGGTCAGGTACTGCCAGTTGGTTTCGAAGGCCTTGGCCGGAATGGCGATGAAGCTGATCGAACTGGTGTTGGTGGCGTACAGGCTCACGCCGGCTGCCCAGAACGGAATGCTGCGGCCACCGACGAAGAAGTCGGCGGTGCTGGCGCGCTTCTCGCGGAAGTAGAAGTAGGCGCCCATGCCCAGCATCGCGCCGAGGTAGATGATGATCACCGTCCAGTCCATCCAGCCCAGCAGATGCTTGCCGCTCTGCAGTTCAAAGGTGTGCAGACTGCCATCGGCGTTTGCCCAGGCAAGGCCATTGCCCCAGCTGGCGCTGGCCAGCGGTGCATTGGCATCGGTATCGGCCAGATCAGCCCAGGCGCTGGTGATGGTGTGGAAGGTGCGCGCGTGGCTGCTGCCAACCGCGTCGGTCACCTGCATCAGCAAGTGCGCCTGGCCGAGTGCACGCAACGAACCCGGGACAACGTCGCCACCGATGGCGGGCAGCTCGTGCCAGCCCTTCTCTGCGTTCCAGCGCAGCAGTTGCTGCGCGCCGTTGTTGCCGACCACCGCATACAGCGCGCCTTTCTGCGCCTGCAGGGCGACAACCGCGGCAGCGCCCGGCCAGATCGGCTGCGGCTGCCATTGCGCGGCATCAGCCGGCCTTTTGTACAGCTGGATCACGCCGCTGTCGTCGACACCGGCTACGAATAGTGCGCCGTCGAGCGCGGCTGCGTGTGCATTGCTCAGTGGTGATGGCAGTGCCAGCGACTGCCCCTTGCCGAGGCTTTCGCCCTTGAGGGTGAGCTGCTGCAGCTGATTGCTGTGGCTCGCATCCGGGCCGGTCAGCACCCAGGTTTTGTCGCCGTTGCGGACGATGTCCTGCACCACCTCGTTGCTGATGCCGGTAGCCGGCGTCCACGCCTTGCCATTCTTGTCGAGCAGCCAGGCCTTGTCGCCTGAGCGCGCCAGCAGGCGGCCATCGACATCCAGCAGCTGCTGCACCGGCGCGGTCTCCGGCAATGCCGGCAGCGAGCCGGGCTTCACTGCATTCAAACTCTCGTCGGCAGCCGCGGTGCCGGCCAGTGCCAGCAAGGTGGTGACAACGAGCAGGCGGAAGCCGAGCGAGAAGCGGTGCGACAGCGCGGCGAGCGCAGTGGCCATGGGCGTGGGCATGGATGGAACCCCGGTAATGAACGGCGTGGCGGCGAACCGCCGGTGGAAAGATCAGGCGCGCAGGGCGCCGGCGAGCAGGGCTTCGGCCCGGCGCAGGTAGGGCACATCGATCATGCGGCCCTCGAACAGGAACGCGCCGCGGCCAAGGTCGCTGGCCGCCTGCGCGGCGGCAACAATACGCCGTGCTTCGTCCAGTTCGGCCTCGGCCACGCTGAAGATCACATTGGCCTGGCCTACCTGGCGTGGATGGATGCAGCTCTTGCCGATATAGCCCAACTGCTGCGCGAGCATGGCCTCGGTGCGGAAGCCCTCGGCATCGGCCACATCCGGCCAAGCCCCGTCACAGGCGAACACGCCCGCTTCGGTGGCGGCCATTTTCACCGCGAACAGCACCGCATGCACATTGGCCGGGGTGCGGGCGATGCCATTGGGCGCGAACAGATCGCCCAGCCCCAGCTGCAGGCCAGCAACGCGCGGATGCGCGCCAGCCAGTTCAGCGGCCAGACGCAAGCCACGCGGGGTTTCGATATTCAGCAGCAGGCCGATCGGGCGGGTGACGCCGTTGGCGGCCTCGGCCCGTTCCAGCGCGACAACCACCTGACGCACCTGCGCGGCCGATTCCACCTTGGGGATATTGAGCAGCCACAGGCCGGGCACTGCCATCGCAGCCAGATCGGCGGCGAAGTGCGGGCTGTCGGTGGCATTGCTGCGCACGATCAGCAGCTTGTTGCTGGCAAGCACGTCGGCGCGGGCAAGGAAGCTGGCGATGGCCGCACGTGCCGCCTGTTTGCCAGCCTCGGGGACGGAATCCTCCAGATCGAAGGACAGGGCATCGGCCGCACTGGCCAAGGCCTTGTCGAACAGTTCCGGACGTGCGCCGGGCACAAACAGCTTGCTACGCATTGCTTCCCCTCACTTTGAGAGGCAGTCTGCGCGAATCGGAACGCTGAAAAAGTGTATTCCCCGACATTCACCCGATAGGTTTTGTTGTGGTTTGCGGGGTTTGGCGGGTGGGGTGACTCACGAAGCGCGGGAAACCATCGCCGTTCCCTCTCCCGCCTGCGGGGGACTGCCCCGAAGGGGTGGGTGGGGGGAGCTTTTGATCTTGCTCATGCTGTTGGCTGCAAGCCAAAGCCAAAGCCAAAGCCAAAGCCAAAGCCAAAGCACCCCTCCCCAACCCTCCCCTGCGCCTTCGGCGCAAGGGAGGGGGCTGGTTGCTGCGGCCTTCAGCTGAAAGGAGGGTCTTTGTTCCCAGCCCCGGCTAGAATCCCCTGCATGAAAATCGCTTCGTGGAACGTCAATTCGCTCAATGTCCGCCTGCCGCACTTGGAACAGTGGCTGGCCGACTTTGCCCCCGACGTGGTCGGCATCCAGGAAACCAAGCTGGAGGACCACAAGTTCCCCGATACGCGGCTGCTGGAACTGGGCTACCGCAACGTGTTCGCCGGGCAGAAGACCTATAACGGCGTGGCGCTGCTGTCGCGGCATCCGATCGAAGACGTGCAGATCGGCATTCCCGATTTCGAGGACGAGCAGAAGCGGGTGATCGCCGGCACCGTCAACGGTGTGCGCATCATCAATCTGTATGTGGTCAACGGCCAGGACGTGGGCACCGACAAGTACGCCTACAAGCTGCGTTGGTTGGAGGCTGTGCACAGCTGGATCGCAGCCGAGCTGCAGAAACACCCGCAGCTGGTGGTGATGGGTGATTTCAATATCGCGCCGGATGAGCGCGATGTGCCCGATACCAGCGTCTGGAACGAGAACCACATTCTCACCTCCACCGCGGAGCGCGCCGGCCTGCAGAAGCTGCTTGATCTGGGTCTGCACGATGCTTTCCGCCTGCACAACGACGAGGCTGGCATCTTCAGCTGGTGGGATTACCGTGCCGCGGGTTTCCGCCGCAATCTGGGCCTGCGCATCGATCTGACCTTGGTCTCCGATGCGCTCAAGCCGCGCGCTGTCGCCTCCGGTATTGACCGTGAGCCGCGTACCTGGGAACGCCCCAGCGATCACGCCCCGGCTTGGGTGCAGCTGGCACAGGGCTGAAACAACAAGGCCCGGCTGTTGCCAGCCGGGCCTTGGTCGAATCGGCGCCAGAGCGTTTAACGCACGCTTTTGCGTGTGAACAGATTGACGATGGCAAGCAGTATCACCGCGCCAACCAGTGACAACAGGAACGAGCGCAAGGTGATCGCGCCATTGATGCTGCCGCCGCTGAAGAAGAAGCCGGCGATCATGGCGCCGATGATGCCCACCACGATGTTCAGGATGATGCCCTGCTGCGCATCGCGGCGCATGATGATGCTGGCCAGCCAACCCACGACGCCACCAATAATCAACCAGATGATGATGCCCATGCGCGAACCTCCCTGCCATGAAGCACCCCGAAAGGTGCGGTGGCGACAGTCAACGCGTAGTGGCGTTAAGAACATGTTTGTCCGGGCAGGAGCCTGTTCAGCATGAGCACGGCGGGTAGCGATTGGCAGTTTGGCCAGGTCGACGTGTGGCTGTTGCCGCACACCCCGGGCACCCGCGGTGAGCCGCAGGCCCGCGAGCTGCTGGCCGGTGTTTTCGACACCACGCCGGCGGCCTTGCCACTGACCCGCGATGAGCGCAGCCGGCCCTGGCTGATCGGCGAGCTGGCGCATTACGGCACCGGCTGGAGCCACAGCGGAGGCCATTTGCTGGTGGCGCTGGGCGAGGGCGCACGCCTGGGCGTGGACCTGGAGCGGCAGCGGCCACGCAAGCAGATGCGCGAGGTGATCCGCCGCTATTTCCATCCGGATGAGATTGCCTGGCTGGATGCGTTGGACGACAGCGGTTGCGAGCAGTGGTTCTTCCGTGTGTGGTGTGCCAAGGAGGCATTGCTGAAGGCACACGGGCATGGCATTTCGTTCGGGCTGAACAAGCTGCGCTTTGCGCCGGACGCGGCGGGGGCCTTGCAGCTGGTGTGGTGCGACCCGGGACTTGGTGATGCGGCCCGCTGGCATCTATATGAGTGGCAGGCGACGGAGGATTTCCGCGCCGCGCTGGCGTGGTATCCGCTGTAGCTTTCGCCCCCCCCTTTCGACGAAGTCGAAGGGGAGGGTTGGGGAGGGGTGGTTTTGCTCCCTCCCTTGCGCGAAGCGCAGGGGAGGGGTAGCTGTCGCCGTTGCTCTTGCCCTGCGCGACAGATCAAAAGCCAGATCCAGAGCACCCCTCCCCAACCCTCCCCTGCGCTACGCGCAAGGGAGGGGGCAAAGCTACGCTTCGGCACAAGGGAGGGGGCTCAAGCAGTCACTCCTGCGATAATCCCCGCCATGAACGACACCACTCTCCCGCGCGAAGTCGCCAGCGACCTCGACCACGGCTTGAAGGCCATGGGTCTGGACGCCGCTTTGGCCAAGCCCCTGCTGGCTTACCTGACCCTGCTGGTGCGCTGGAACCGCACCTACAATCTCACCGCCATCCGCGATCCGCGCGAAATGGTCACCCGCCATCTGCTCGACTCGCTGGCCATGGCCGAGCATGTCAGCAGCGGCAGCCTGGCCGATCTGGGCACCGGCCCTGGCTTGCCGGGTATTCCGTTGGCCATCACCCATCCGCAGCTGCAGGTGACCCTGGTCGAGAGCAACGGCAAGAAGGCCCGCTTCATGCGCGAGGCCGTGCGCCAGCTCGGTTTGAGCAATGCCCGCGTCGCCGAATCCCGCGCCGAAGCGCTGGACGAGCCGGGTGCTTATGACAATCTCACTGCCCGTGCCATGGATACGCTGGCCGGCATCATCGAGGTTGGCGGTCATCTGCTGCGCCCCGGCGGCCAGCTGTTGGCGATGAAGGGTGTGTACCCGCACGAAGAGATTGCCCAGCTGCCCGCCGGCTGGCAGGTGCTGGAAGTACGCCCGCTGCAGGTGCCGGGGCTGGTTGGTGACCGGCATCTGGTGGTGGTGGAGCGCAAGGGCTAGATCGGTAGTGCCGAGCCATGCTCGGCAAGGGCTTTACCGGCCAAGGCCAAAAGCTGCCCTCACCCCAACCCCTCTCCCGCAAGCGTGAGAGGGGCTAAAGCGTAGTGCCGAGCAATGCTCGGCAGGGGCTTTACCAGCCAAAGCCAAAAGCTGCCCTCACCCCAACCCCTCTCCCGCAAGCGTGAGAGGGGCTAAAGCGTAGTGCCGAGCCATGCTCGGCAGGGGCTTTACCGGCCAAGGCCAAAAGCTGCCCTCACCCCAACCCCTCTCCCGCAAGCGTGAGAGGGGCTTTGAGCAAGGGCGGAGCGTAGTGCCGAGCCATGCTCGGCAGGGGCTTTAGCGGCCAAGGCTAAGAACTGCCCTCACCCCAACCCCCGCTCCGCGCCCCGGCCCTTGCGCTGGCGCAAGGGCGTTCGATGGGCAGCGAACCGGTGGTTCGCAAGCTGCCCCTCTCACCCCGTAAACGGGAGAGGGGCTAAAGCAGTAGTTCCGGGCAATCCCCGCGGCCAAGGCCAAAAGCGCCCCCTCCCCAACCCTCCCCTTGGCTGCGCCAAAGGGAGGGGGTATGGCCAAATCAGGGCACATTCCCACCCCAAAGCCGCCCGTTACCCGGAAACCGATTTCCGCCTGCGCGCCGCTACCCCCATAATGACCAGTCCAACTTCGCCAACGAGGCTCTCCTGCATGGCTCGCATCATCGCCATCGCCAACCAGAAAGGCGGCGTCGGCAAGACCACGACGGCTGTCAATCTGGCTGCTTCCCTTGCCGCCGCGCCCAAGCGCGTGCTGCTGGTCGACCTGGACTCGCAGGGCAACGCGACCATGGGCAGTGGTGTGGACAAGCGTGAGGTGGCTGCGTCCACCTGTGACCTGCTGCTGGGCGAGATCACCGCCGCCGAAGTGCGCGTCACCACGCCGGAAGGCTTCGACCTGCTGCCAGGCAACATCGACCTGACCGCGGCCGAGATCCAGCTGATGGACCAGGGCGAGCGCGAACAGCGCCTCAAGCGCGCGCTGGCGCCCATCCGCGATCAATACGACTACATCCTGATCGACTGCCCGCCGGCGCTGTCGCTGCTGACGCTCAATGCGCTGGCCGCCGCCGACTCGGTGATCGTGCCGATGCAGTGCGAGTATTACGCGCTGGAAGGCCTGAGCGCGCTGGTCGAGACCATCGACGCGTTGAAGATCAACCTCAACCCGGCGCTGGAAATCGAAGGCGTGCTGCGCACCATGTTCGATGTGCGCAACAACCTGGCCAACGCGGTGTCGGCGCAGCTCACCGAGTACTTCGGCGACCGCGTGTTCCGCACCATCGTGCCACGCAACGTGCGCCTGGCCGAGGCGCCCAGCCATGGCCAGAGCATCGTCGGCTATGACCGCGCCTCGCGCGGCGGCGTTGCCTACCTGGGCCTGGCCGGCGAGATCATCCGCCGCAACAACGAACGCAAGCAGCCCTCCCGGGCCGTGGAGGCTGTCTGATGAGTGCAGCGAAAAAGCGCGGTCTTGGCCGTGGTCTTGATGCATTGCTGGGCCCGAAGGGCGCAGTCACCCCGGTCACCGTCGCTGCCGTCGCCGAGCCGCAACCCGGCGAAGTGCTGCGCAAGCTGCCCATCGACCAACTGCAACCCGGCAAGTACCAGCCGCGTCGCGACATGGACGAGGGCAAGCTGGCCGAACTGGCCGACTCGATCAAGGCGCAGGGCATCATCCAGCCCATCCTGGTGCGCCAGATCGAAGGTGGCCGCTACGAAATCATCGCCGGTGAGCGCCGTTGGCGCGCCTCGCGCCTGGCCGGGCTGGACGAAGTGCCGGCAGTGGTGCGCGAGCTCGAAGATCGTACCGTCATCGCGATGGCGCTGATCGAGAATATCCAGCGCGAAGACCTCAATCCGCTGGAAGAAGCCGAAGCACTGGCACGGCTGGTCAGCGAGTTCACCCTGACCCACGCCGAAGCCGCGCAGGCGGTTGGCCGCTCGCGCGCCTCGGTGTCCAACCTGCTGCGCCTGATCGATCTGCCGATCGGCGTGCGCGTGCTGCTGGAAACCCGCCGCCTGGAAATGGGCCATGCCCGCGCGCTGCTGACGCTGGCGCCGGAACTGGCCACCAAGCTGGCCGAAGAAGCCGCCGAGCAGGGCTGGTCGGTGCGTGAAGTCGAGCACCGCGCGCAGCAGTTCGCTGCCGGCAAGGTGCCGGGCGCACGCAAGGCCAAGCCGTCGCCGAGCGCGCCGCAGGCCGATATCGCATCACTGGAAACCGAGCTGTCCGAATCGCTGGGCGCGAAAGTCGCCATCAGCCACGGCCGCGGCGGCAAGGGCAAGCTGGTCATCCATTACACCGATCTGGACACGCTGGACGGCGTGCTGGAGCGGTTGCGCGTCCGCCAGAACGGCTGACGCAGTTCTTCCCCAACGAGGTGCACGCAAGGCAATGAACCCAACCAAGGTCGACCGCAATCATCTATTGCGTCTGACCGACCTGCCGAATGTCGGGCCGGCCTGTGAAAAGGATCTCCGCTTGATCGGAATCCGGGTTCCCGCGCACCTGCGCGGGCGTGATGCCTACGATATGTATGCACAGCTATGCCTGAAAACCGGCGTGGTGCACGATCCCTGCGTGATCGATGTGTTCCTGTCGGTGGTGCGCTTCATGGGCGGCGACGCGCCGCAGCCGTGGTGGGCGTACAGCAAGGAACGCAAGGAAACCCTGGCCAAGGACGCGCCGCTCACCCTGTGGTGAGGCAGGGGCGATGCTCGTGGCCACCAACCGGAGCAGTGCATGAGCAACACAGGTGACGAAATGAGCCCCGGCGGCAGCCGCATGCTGGGTCACGGCCATGCCAGTGATTTTCAGCCCGCACGCGGCCATTCGCATGTTGGGGCGATCAGCGCACACATCGAGCACCATCTCGGGCCGATAGCCAGCGTGCTGCATGAAATCATCTCCGACACCGTGCACGTGGACATCCATGTGGTGCCGCCGTGCGGGGACTGCCCGAATACGCGCCTGGTCACCTCCGGCATGAGCGATCTGCCGATGCAGCTGCCGGATGATGTTGAGGTCTCGCCCTATCTGGAGCTGATGCTGACCTTGCAGGGCGATTGGCCGCTGGAGCATGCCCAGCTGCAGGACGAGCGCAATTACTGGCCCATCCGTCTGCTCAAGACGCTGGCGCGGCTGCCGCACAAGCACAACACCTGGCTGGGCTTGACCCACACGGTACCTAACGGCGATCCGGCCCAGCCGTATGCGCCCGGCGTGGAGTTCGATGGTGCGATCCTGTTGCTGGCATTGTCGGCACCGGAGGATTTCGACACCCTGGTGATCGATGACGACACCAGCATCGAGTTCCTTTCCGTGGTGCCGTTGTACCCGCAGGAAATGGCCTTGAAGCTGCGCGAAGGTGCCGATGCCTTGATCGACCTGCTGAGCGACAACGACATCGGTGATGTCATCGAGCCGGGCCGGCATAATCCGGCCCGCGAACACCTGTCTGGACTTCCTGCATGACCATACTCGTCACTGGCGCCGCCGGTTTCATTGGTGCCTATACCTGCCAGGCCCTGATCGCACGCGGCGAGCGTGTGGTCGGGCTGGACAACTACAACGACTACTACGATCCGCAGCTCAAGCGCGATCGCGTGGCCGCGCTGTGCCCGCAACTGGACCTGCGCACACTCGACCTCACCGACCGCGATGGCCTGGCTGCGTTGTTCGATGAGATCCAGCCGACGCAGGTGATCCACCTGGCCGCGCAGGCCGGCGTGCGTTATTCGCTTGAAAACCCGCACGTCTACGTCGAAAGCAACCTGGTCGGCTTCGTCAACATGCTGGAGCTGTGCCGGCACCGCGGCGTGCAGCATCTGGTCTATGCGTCCAGCAGCTCGGTGTATGGCAACTCGGCCACGCCGCCGTTCTCCGAAGACCAGCGCGTGGACCAGCCGCGCTCGTTGTACGCGGCCACCAAGGCCGCCAATGAATTGATGGCCTATACCTATGCGCAGTTGTATGGCCTGAAGGCCACCGGCCTGCGTTTCTTCACCGTCTACGGCCCCTGGGGCCGGCCGGACATGGCACCGCTGCTGTTCTCGCGCGCGGTGCTGGCCGGACGCAGCATCGACGTGTTCAACAACGGCCACATGCGGCGTGACTTCACACATGTTTCTGACATCGTCGCCGGTATCCTCGGGGCGCTGTCGCATCCCTCCGCCCAGGCCACACCCCACCAGGTGTTCAACCTGGGCAACCACACCCCGGTGGAGCTGGAACACTTCATCGACGTGATTGCCTCGGCCGCGGGGCACCCGGCGCACAAGGTCTACAAGCCGATGCAGCCGGGCGACATGGTGGAAACCATGGCCGACACCTCGCGCGCCCAGGCCGCCTTCGGCTACGTGCCGGACACGCCGATCGAACTGGGCCTGCCGCCGGTGGTGGAGTGGTGCCGTAGCTACTTCGGGTCAAGCGCCTGACTCACCTTCCGCTAAGTTGAGTTTTGGAAAATGCGTGACCTTTCTTCAAATGCACAACCTGCGGAACCAGCAATGAACCAGCCCAGCCTCTCGGTGGTTGTTCCCGTCTTCAACGAACGCGACAACGTCGCGCCGCTGGTCAATGAAATCACCGCCGCGCTGCGTGGCCAGATCGATTTCGAGATCGTCTACGTCGACGACAACTCCAAGGACGACAGCCTGCAGGTGCTGCAGGCGTTGAAAACCGCCAACCCGGAACTGCGGGTGCTGCACCACGTCAGCCAGAGCGGGCAGAGCACGGCAGTGCGCACCGGCGTCAAGGCAGCTCGCGCGCCGTGGATCGCCACCCTCGATGGCGACGGCCAGAACGACCCGGCCGACATCCCCAAGCTGTTGGCCGCCCGCGCCAAGGCCGAACCGCAGGTCAGGCTGTTCGCCGGCTGGCGCGTCAACCGCCAGGATTCGGGCAGCAAGCGCTGGGCCAGCAAGTGGGCCAATGCCATCCGCGCGCGCATGCTGCGCGATGACACCCCGGACACTGGCTGCGGCATCAAACTGTTCGAGCGCGCTGCCTTCCTCGACCTGCCGTACTTCGACCACATGCACCGCTACCTGCCGGCACTGATGCAGCGTGCCGGCTGGCAGACGGTCAGCGTGCCGGTCAACCATCGTCATCGCACCGCCGGTGTGTCCAAGTACAACAATCTTGGCCGGGCGCTGGTCGGCATCCGCGACCTGCGCGGCGTGGCCTGGCTGATCACCCGTTCCAAGCGCACTGCGGTGGAAGAGGTCTGAGCATGGATTTCATGAACCAACCGCTGGTGTGGCTGGAGTGGACCGGCGTGCACATGTCGCCGTGGAAGCTGATCGGCCTGACCGGCGCGTTGATGTTCGGTGGCCGCTGGCTGGTGCAGTTCGTCGCCTCGCGGCGCGCCGGCAAGCCGGTGATCCCGCGCCTGTTCTGGTACATGAGTGTGCTCGGCAGCCTGATGACGCTGAGCTACTTCCTGTTCTCGTCCAAACAGGACGCGGTAGGCGTGGTGCAGAACCTGTTCCCGGCATTCACCGCCTTGTACAGCCTGCGCCTGGACATCAAGCACCGTGGTTGGCAGCGCGACAAGGCCAGCCACTGAGCGGGTGACTGTGCCCAAATCCGGCGGTTTGCCGCCCGAATCCGTCTAGGTCGGGTGGCAGCTTCAATGCGATGATCGGGGTGAATGAATCACCTGGGGAATACCGATCGTGAAATCACCGTTGACCGTTGCGCTGCTGCTCACCCTTGGCCTGAGCGCCACCCCGGCCTTTGCCGCCGCACCGTCGGCCCCGGCCACGCTGGCCACCCAGTCGCTGGATGAGCAGTTCAAGGCCATCTACGAGAAAGAATGGGCCTGGCGTCAGACCGGCGGCGGTGAAGCCAGCGAAGACAGCGACGCACCGGCCAACAGCACGCGCCTGCCCGACGTCAGCGCCGCTGCACAGCAGGCACGCCTGAAGGTATGGGACGAGGTGCTGGGCCAGCTCAAGGCCATCGACCCGGCCAAGCTCTCGGCCGAAAACCAGATCAGCTACGCCATCTATCACTACCAGGTCGAAAGCCTGGCCGATGAAGTGCGGCTTGGTAGCTACGAGATGCCGTTCAATTCGGATTCCTCGTTCTGGTCCAACCTCAGCTTCATGGCCCGCCGTGAGATGAAGACCGCGGACGACTACCGCAACTACATCGCGCGCTTGAACGATGTGCCGCGCTACTTCGACCAGCAGATGGTCAATATGCGCGCCGGTCTTGCCCGTGGTTTCAGCGTACCGCGTGCGGTGCTGGAAGGCCGCGATGTGTCCATCTCGACCGTGGCCGAGTTGAAGGACCCGACCGAGTCGCCGTTGTACGAGCCGCTGAAGAAGCTGCCCAACAGCATTCCTGCCGCCGAGCAGGCCAAGCTGCAGGCCGAGGCCAGGCAGGCCATCAGCGGCAGCGTGGTGCCGGCGTTCGGCAAGCTGCTGACCTTCTACCGCCAGGAATACGTGCCGCAGTCGCGCACCACCCTGGCCGCCGAGAAAATGCCGGGCGGCAAGGAGTTCTACCGCCAGCAGATCCGCGAATACACCACCCTGGACCTGAGCCCGCAGCAGATCCATGCACAGGGCCTGGCCGAGGTGAATCGCATCCAGCAGGAAATGAACGCCATCATCGACAAGGTCGGCTTCAAGGGCAAAAGCGAGCAGACCCGCTTCGCTGACTTTCTCGAATTCCTGCGCACCGACCCGCAGTTCTACGCCAAGACGCCGGACGAACTGCTGTGGCGTGCGGCGTGGATTTCCAAGCGCGTGGACGGCGTGATCGGCAAGTTCATGACCTTGCCGCGTGCGCGCTTCACCATCGTGCCGGTGCCGCCGGATATCGCCCCGTTCTGGACCGCCGGCCGTGGCGGCATGGGCACCTACTGGCTCAACACCTACAACCTGCCGGCGCGCCCGCTGTACAACCTGCCGGCACTGACCCTGCACGAGTCCGACCCGGGCCACGCCCTGCAGGGCGCGCTTGCCGCCGAGCAGACCGGTCAGCCCGAGTTCCGCCGCACCGCGTACATCTCGGCCTATGGCGAAGGTTGGGGCCTGTACACCGAGAAGCTCGGCGTCGACATGGGCATCTACCAGACCCCGTACGAAGACTTCGGCCGCCTGACCTATGAAATGTGGCGCGCCTGCCGGCTGGTGATCGATACCGGCGTACACCACTACGGCTGGGACCGCGACCGCGCGATTGCCTACCTGCGTGATCACACCGCGCTGAGCGAGCACGAAGTCACCACCGAAGTGGACCGCTACATCTCCTGGCCGGCACAGGCGCTGAGCTACAAGCTGGGCGAGATCACCATCGTCAAGCTGCGTGCGCAGGCCGAGAAGGAACTGGGCGACAAGTTCGACATCAAGGGCTTCCACGACGCCGTGCTCAAGCAGGGCTCGGTGCCGCTGCCGGTACTGGAACAGCAGATCCAGGCCTACATCGCCGAGCGCAAAGCAGCGAAGTAAGGCCTTGCTCCCTCCCTTGCGCAACGCGCAGGGGAGGGCTGCTTCTGGCTCCCTCCCTTTGGCGTAGCCAAGGGGAGGGCTGGGGAGGGGTGCTCTTCGCCGTGACCCAAAGCCACAAGAAAAGCCCCCCCTCCCAACCTCCCCCTTGGCTGCGCCAAAGGGGAGGGGCAACAGCCTTCAGCTGAACCACCCCGCAGCTCTTGCGATTGTGTAACCCCACAAGCACCCGCTAACCTGCGCCGATGCTGCACGCCCTGCGCCACCGCCGCCTCCACCTGCTACGCCTGCTGATGCTGGCGCTGGTCGGCATAGGCGTGTTCGGCACGTCGCTGGCCGCAGCACTGACCGACATCCACATGCTGGCGCACACCGACATCGGTGCCGACGTGCATGAGCACGACGACGCCAAGCTGGCGACTGCCCCGGATGCCGAGGACAGCGCCAATGCATTGCTGCACGCGCTTGTGCATTGCGTAGACTGCCACGGTCACGGCGGCGTGTTGCCCACCGTCACTCCCGCCTGGATCGTGGCATCGCCGCCTGCACAGCAGGCCGTCGCCATCCTGGGCACGCAAGCGGTCTCGCACCCGACCGAGAGTCTGTTCCGCCCCCCGATAGCCGTCTGACGTCCCGGCCCCTTGGCCGGTCCCCACGTCTGAACCTGCTATCTGGAGAAACCCCATGTGGATGCGCCTGGCGGCTGTTGTCGCCTTTGCGCTGGTGCCGCGCGTGTATGCGCAGGTGCCGGCGTCTGCTGTGCCGTTGACGCTGGACGATGCCATCGTTCGCGTTGCCCTTGATCACCCCGAACTGCGCCTGATCGACGCGCAGCGCCCCGTACTTGAAGCCCGTCGCGATGCAGCGCTGCTGCGCCCGCCGATGCAGCTGGGCGTGGAACTGGAGAACCTGCTCGGCAGCGGTGATACCCGCGGCGTGCAGGGCGCCGAAGCCACGGTCAGCCTGTCCGGCGTGCTGGAGCGCGGCGACAAGCTCGACGCCCGCCGCATGCTGGCCCAGGCCAATATCGATGCCTTGGCGCCGCAACGTGCCACCGCCAGACTCGATCTGCTGGCAGAGACCGCGCGACGCTATCTCGCCGTAGCGCAAGCGCAGTCGGCATTGCAGATCGCCAACACCGATATCGAGCAGCGCCGCCGCGCGGTTGCCGCTGCTCGCCTGCGGCTACAGGCTGGCGCCTCGCCGGAGTCGGTACTGTTCACCGCGCAGGCAATGCTGGCGCAGGCCGAACTGGATCGCGATCGCGCAATCGAAGAAGCCAGCGCAGCGCGGCTGTCGCTGGCCGCGTTGTGGGGCGCACGTGCGCCAGACTTCAAGGCGGTGAGTGGCGATGCGCTGCAACTGCCCGCACTGCGCGATTTCGCATTGCTCAATGAAGAGCTGCAACGCGCACCGGAACTGGCCGAACTGCTCGGCGAACAACGCATCCGCGAAGCCCAGCTGCAGCTGGTGCGTACCCGCAGCCGTCCGGATTGGAACTGGCAGGTTGGCGTGCGCAACAGCCGCGCCGACAATGCGACGTCACTGGTCGGTGGCTTCAGCGTTCCACTGGGCAGTGCCCGCCGCGCCGCGCCTGAAATCCGCGAGGCAGAAGCCGATCTCGCCCTGCTGCCGTATCAACGCCAGGCCCGCCAGCAGCAGCTGTACGCCACCCTTGCCGAAGCACACGGCCGCTATGTCGCCGCAAGACTGGAAGTGCAGCGCATGCAGGCCGATGTTCTGCCGCAGCTGCAGAAGGCCGAGCGCGCCGCCGAACGCGCCTGGCGCGCCGGTGCCGCCAGCTACATGGAGTGGGCGCAGCTGCAGGCCATGCGCATCGAGGCGCGCCAGCGCCAGTTGGATGCAGCCATCGCCGCACAAACCGCGCTGATAGAGATCCAGCGTCTTACCGGCCAGGGAATGCTGGCCACCGATGCAACCGTTGCCGTGGAGAACGCACGATGAGCCGTCCGATGAATGTTGTAGCCGCCGGCGTGCTGGCAATGAGTTTGTTGTTGGTGGGCTGCGGCGCAAAGCCGGCAGCTGAAGCCGGCGCGGGCGCCGCGGAAGAAGCTGGCCACGGCCATGACGAAGAGAAGGGTGGTGAAGCAGCGGGCCACGCCCACGAAGAGGGCGAGGAGGCCGAAGCTGAAAGCACCACCATCAAGGCCGCCATGGCCGAGCAGGCCGGCATCCGCAGCGCTGCCGTGCAGGCCGGTACCATCGCCGATGAGCACGAAGTGCAGGGCTTGTTGACGCCGGTCGATGGTCGCGTCGCGCAGGTGACGGCGCGCTTTCCTGGGCCGGTACGCACACTGCGGGCCAATGTGGGCGACCGCGTCAGCGCCGGCCAGGCCCTGGCCAGCATCGACAGCAATCTCAGCCTGACCACCTACAGCGTCAGCGCGCCGATCAGCGGCGTGGTGTTGTCGCGGCAGGCCCAGGTGGGTGCTGTGGCGGGCGAGGGCGCGCCACTGTTCGAAATCGGCGACCTGTCCGAGTTGTGGGTGGACCTGCATATCTTCGGCAAGGACACCCAGCACATCACCGCCGGTGTGCCGGTCACGGTGACCCGCATGACCGATGGCGTCAGCCAGACCACCACGCTGGAACGCGTGCTGCCAGGCACCGCCACCGCAAGCCAGAGCACCGTGGCCCGCGCCAGCGTGCGCAATGACGATGGCCTGTGGCGGCCCGGCGCCGCGGTGAAGGCACGCATCGTGGTGGCGATGCAGCCTGCGGCGGTTGTGGTGCCGCTCTCCGCACTGCAGACCATGGAAGGCAGCGATGTGGTGTTCGTGCGTGACGGCGATACCTATACCGCGCGCCCGGTGGTCTTGGGCGCACGCGATGCCGGCAAGGTCGAGATCAAGGACGGCCTGCGCGTTGGCGAGCAGGTCGTGGTCGAGCAGAGCTATGTGGTCAAGGCCGATATCGGCAAGGCGGGGGCCGCGCATGAACATTGATCATGGCCGCAAGCAACGCGGAGGACGCCGCCATGCTTGAGCGCATCATCCGCAGTGCCATCGCCCATCGCTGGATGATGATGGTGCTTACCTTCGCGTTGATCGCGATCGGCAGCTGGAGCTTCACCCGCCTGTCCATCGACGCCACGCCCGACATCACCAACGTACAGGTACAGATCAACACCGCTGCCGACGGCTATTCGCCGTTGGAGACGGAACAACGCATCACCTATCCAGTGGAAACGGTGATGGCGGGTCTACCGAAACTCGAACAGGTGCGTTCCTTGTCGCGTTACGGCCTGTCGCAGGTGACGGTGGTGTTCAAGGATGGCACCGATCTGTACTTCGCCCGCCAGCAGGTGGCCGAGCGCCTGCAGCAGGTGAAGTCGCAATTGCCGGAAGGCCTGGACCCGCAGCTGGGGCCGATCGCCACCGGTCTTGGCGAAATCTTCATGTACACCATCGACGCCGATCCCAAGGCGCGCAAGCCCGATGGTTCGCCGTATACCGCCACCGACCTGCGCACCTTGCAGGACTGGGTGGTGCGGCCGCAGCTGCGCAATGTGCCCGGTGTTACCGAGGTCAATACGATTGGTGGCTACCAGCGGCAGATCCACATCACCCCGGATCCGGCCAAGCTGCGTGCACTCGGCTTCACCCTGGATGATGTTGCCGAAGCGGTGGAAGGCAACAACCAGAACATCGGTGCCGGCTATATCGAGCGCAACGGCCAGCAGTTCCTGGTGCGCGTGCCCGGGCAGGTCGCGGGACTGGAGGAAATCGGCAACATCGTGCTGGCCCGCCGCGAAGGCGTGCCCATCCATGTGCATGACGTTGCCGATGTCGGCGAAGGGCCGGAACTACGCAGCGGTGCCGCCACCCAGAATGGCCACGAAGTGGTGATGGGTACGGTGGTGATGCTGGTCGGGGCAAACAGCCGCGAGGTGGCACAGGCCGCTGCGGCGAAGCTGGAACAGGCGCAGCGCAGCCTGCCCGAAGGCGTCACCGTCACCGCAAGTTATGACCGCACCGCGCTGGTCGACCGCACCATCGAAACCGTCGCCAAGAACCTGCTGGAAGGCGCGTTGTTGGTGATCGTGGTGTTGTTCCTGTTGCTGGGCAACTTCCGTGCGGCGCTGATCACCGCGGCGGTGATTCCGCTGGCGATGCTGTTCACCCTGACCGGCATGGCGCGTGGCGGTGTCTCCGCCAATCTGATGAGCCTTGGCGCATTGGACTTCGGCCTGATCGTCGATGGCGCGGTGATCATCATCGAGAACTGCCTGCGTCGCTTCGGCGAACGCACGCACGCGCTGGGCCGGGCGATGACCCGCGAGGAACGCTTCGCCGAAACCGCCAGTGCCACTGCAGAAGTCATCCGGCCGAGTCTGTTCGGGCTGGGCATCATCACCGCGGTGTACTTGCCGATCTTCGCGCTGACCGGTGTCGAAGGAAAGATGTTCCACCCGATGGCGATTACCGTGGTGCTCGCACTGAGCGGCGCGATGCTGCTGTCGCTGACCTTCGTTCCTGCGGCGATTGCAATGTTCCTCGGTGGTCGCGTGGAGGAGAAACAAAACCGGCTGATGGCATGGCTGCGTGCACGCTACGAGCCGCTGTTGGCTTGGGTGATGCGGCGAGGGCGTCTGGTGGTTGCCGGTGCCTTGCTGCTGGTGGTTGGTTGCGGTTTGTTGGCGACGCGGTTGGGCAGCGAGTTCGTGCCCAATCTTGATGAAGGCGATGTCGCCATGCACGCGATGCGCATCCCCGGCACCAGCCTCACCCAATCGGTGAACATGCAGAAGCAGGTGGAAGCGCGCCTGCAGCAGCTGCCGGAAGTGGAGAAGGTGTTCTCCAAGATCGGCACGCCGGAAGTCGCCTCCGACCCGATGCCGCCCTCGGTCGCCGATACCTTCATCATGATGAAGCCGCGCAAGCAGTGGCCGGACCCGCGCAAGCCGCGCAGCCAGCTGCTGGCCGAACTGGAAGCTGCGGTGGAGGAGTTGCCCGGCAACAACTACGAGTTCACCCAGCCGATCCAGATGCGCATGAATGAGTTGATCTCGGGCGTGCGTGCCGACGTGGCGGTGATGCTGTTCGGCGATGACATGGAGACCCTGGCGCAGGTCGGCCAGCGCATCGTCGTGGTCGCCAACAAGGTGCCGGGTGCGGCTGATGTGCGGCTGGAGGAAACCAGTGGCCTGCCACTGCTGACGGTTACGCCCAATCGTGCGGCTTTGGCCGGTTACGGACTCAACCCGGGCCAGCTGCAGTCCACGGTCTCCACCGCGGTTGGCGGGCGCGTGGCCGGGCAGTTGTTCGAAGGTGATCGTCGTTTCGACATCGTCGTACGCCTGCCCGAAAACATCCGCCAGGATCCGGCGGCACTGGCTGATCTGCCGGTGTCGTTGGAACCTGCGTTGGCACAGGACAGCGCCGACGAATCCAGCCGCGCGGGTGGCTGGCGCAGTGGTGATGCGCGCACGGTTCCGTTGCGTGAATTGGCGAGCATCGAAAGCAGCGAAGGTCCAAACCAGATCAACCGCGACAACGGCAAGCGCCGCATCGTGATCACCGCCAACGTGCGTGACCGCGACCTCGGTGGCTTCGTCAGCGAGTTGCAGCAGGCCATCGATGCGCAGGTAAAGGTGCCGGCTGGTTACTGGGTGGAATACGGCGGCAGTTTCGAGCAGCTTATCTCGGCCAGCCAGCGTCTGGCGGTAGTGGTGCCGGTGACCTTGTTGCTGATCTTCGCCTTGCTGTTCTGGGCCTTCGGCTCGGCGCGCGATGCCAGCATCGTGTTCAGCGGTGTGCCTCTGGCACTGACTGGCGGCGTCTTGGCGCTGGCGTTGCGTGGCATTCCCCTGTCGATCTCGGCTGGCGTCGGCTTCATCGCGTTGTCCGGTGTGGCCGTGCTCAACGGGCTGGTGATGATCAGCTTCATTCGCCATCTGCGCGAGCAGGGCCGCAGTCTGGATGTGGCGGTGCGCGAAGGCGCGCTTGGCCGCTTGCGACCGGTGCTGATGACTGCGTTGGTGGCATCGCTGGGCTTCGTGCCGATGGCCTTCAACGTAGGCGCGGGTTCGGAAGTTCAGCGGCCGCTGGCAACGGTGGTGATCGGCGGCATTGTCTCTTCCACGTTGTTGACGTTGTTGGTGTTGCCGGTGCTGTATCGCTGGCTGCATCGGAATGGAAAGTAGCGCCTGCTTGGCTTGAGGCTTTTGCTTTTGCTTGAAGCCTTTGCTCCGCTTGTAGCCCCTCTCCCGTTTACGGGAGAGGGGTTGGGGTGAGGGCAAGCTTTTCGCTGGCAAGGCCTCTGCCGAGCATGGCTCGGCACTACCGTTTCCGCCCCTCTCCCGTTTACGGGGTGAGAGGGGCAGCTTGCGAACCGCAGGTTCGCTGCCCATCGAACGCCCTTGCGCCAGCGCAAGGGCCGGGGCGCGGAGCGGGGGTTGGGGTGAGGGCAGCTCTTGCTGGTAAGGCCCCTGCCGAGCATGGCTCGGCACTACCGCTTCAGCTTTTGCTGTTGCTTCACCTGTATCTACAAGCCCACATCAGCGCGATAATCCAGCAGAACATTCTTCCGGAACCAAGATGAGCGACTGCTGCGGCTGCGGCAAAACCCTGGAAGTCGAACGCATGCAGGCGCAGCAGCGTCGCGTGCTGTACCAGGTGCTGGCGATCAACCTGATCACCTTCGTGATGATGATGCTCGCCGCCTGGCATAGTGGCTCGGCCTCATTGCTGTCCGGCAGCCTGGACAACCTCGGTGATGCGCTCACCTACGCACTCAGCCTGGCCGTGGTCGGCGCCAGCCTTGCTGCCAAGGCGCGCGTCGCCATGCTCAAGGCGGTCTTCATTCTGTGCGCGGCAATCGCGGTCGCCGCAGGCATCGCCTGGAAGCTGGCCCATCCACATCTGCCCTTGTTCGAGAGCATGGGTATCGCCGCCCTGCTCAACCTTGCCGCCAATCTGTTCTGCCTGCGCCTGCTGTGGCCGTACCGGCAGGGCGACATCAACCTGGCCTCGGCCTGGGCCTGTTCGTTGAATGACGTCTACGAAGGCAGCGCGGTAATCCTGGCCGCACTGGCGGTATGGGCCTTTGGCGCCGGCTGGCCGGACCTGCTGATTGCCGTGGCCTTGCTGCTGCTGTTCCTGCGCTCGGCCTGGAACGTGGCGCGGGCGGCATGGCGGGAGCTGCGCTCAGCCTGAATGGGGCAAGGGCCGCCCGCACGGGCTTGGATTTGCAAGCCGGGCCTGGTCTGGGCATAATACGCGGCTCGCTGTGTCCGGAATTCTCCGGATCGGTGGCCGGGAACACGTCATCTGGCCATCCTCGTCAGCGTAACCCTTTGATTCCCATGACGCGTGGCGGGTAACCGCCGGGGCCGCCGTCTTCCTGGCTAAGGAAGTCATCAACATTACCGAGGTGCGCAATGTCCCGCGTATGCCAAGTTTCCGGCAAGCGAGTGCAGACGGGTAACAACGTCTCGCACGCCAACAACAAGACCCGTCGTCGTTTCCTGCCGAACCTGCACGAGCGCCGTTTCTGGGTTGCCAGCGAAAACCGCTGGATCAAGCTTCGTGTTTCCGCGCATGCACTGCGCACCATCGACAAGAACGGTATCGATTCCGTTCTGGCTGAGCTGCGTGCGCGCGGCGAAAAGGTCTGAGGAGTAGACGATCATGGCAGGCAAGCGCGATAAGGTCCGTATGATTTCCTCGGCCGGTACTGGCCACTTCTATACGACCGACAAGAACAAGAAGAACACCCCGGGGAAGATGGAATTCCTCAAGTACGATCCGGTTGTTCGTAAGCACGTGATGTACAAGGAAGGCAAGATCAAGTAATCCCCAGGGATTGTTTGAGCTGCTGTTCCAAGCAGAACCCGCCGAAAGGCGGGTTTTGTGTTTCAGCTGTGTGAAAAAGTTCCCGCCCTGCCAGCATGAATACATGCCCGTGCAGCATCAGGCAGGGGTACGGCATCGCCTACAATCGGGCAGATGAGTGTTATCGATACCCCCGCATTGTGTGATCTGGCCATCATTGGTGGTGGCGCAGCCGGCGTACTCGCCGCCATCGGCGTACTGCGTGGCGCAAGCCAGCCGCTGCGCCTGCTGGTGATTGAACCGAACCTGCCGTTGGCCCGAGGCGTGGCCTATGCCACCACCCGCGAGGAGCACGTACTGAACGTGCCGGTCGCGAAGATGAGCGGCTTCCCTGAACAGCCCGATGACTTCCTCGATTACCTGTGCGACGCGCAGGCATTCCCCGCGCTGACGCGTGAGCAGATTGCGCCGATGTTTGTGTCGCGTGGTCTCTACGCCGCCTATCTGCGGCAACGGCTGCAACAGGCCGTGGATGCCAGCCCGGTGCAACTGGAGATCGTCGCCGCGCGCGTGCAGGCGCTTGAGCCTGGTACGGGCGGCGTGCTGCTGACCTTGGATTCGGGCCGGCCGTTGCGCGCCGGCCGCGTGATCATTGCTGTTGGCAATGCGCTGCGGCCATTGCCTGCGCGTGGCGCCAGCAGCCTGGCTGCGGACAAGCGTGTGGAGGCCTGGGATTACGAAGCGCTTGCCGGTATTGCCGGCAATGTCGACGTGGCGATCATCGGTTCCGGCCTGAGCATGGCCGACACGGTGGCGAGCCTGCGGGCGAGCGGCCATCGCGGAAAGATCCACGTACTGTCGCGGCACGCCTTGTTGCCGTTGCCACACGCCAAGGGCGCAGCGGCCGACTACGATCCCGAGCCCTTGCTGGCGATGAACCTGCGCCAGCGCCTGCACGCGCTGCGCCGTCATGCAGCCGAGGCTGCTGCGCGCGATATTCCCTGGCAGAGCGTGATGGAGCGTATCCGTCCGTTGGGCCAGCAGCTGTGGCAGACGCTGTCCGAAGATGACCAGCGCCGTTTCCTGCGGCATGTGGTGCGGTACTGGGATGTGCATCGGCATCGGATTGCGACGCATCTTTACGCACAGTTGATCGAACTGCAGCAGCAAGGCCGCCTGCAGCTGCATCGTGGTCGGCTGGAGACCGCTGTCGCCGAGGGCGCCTGTGTCTGCCTGTATGCGCAGGACCGCAAACGTCGCCCGCTGCAGCTGGAAGTGCAATGCGTGGTCAATGCCACCGGCGTGGAGATGCGTGCACAGGCGATGCGCAATCCACTGCTGCAGCAGTTGCTGGGCAGTGGCGTGGGTCGTGCCGGCCCGCATGGGATTGGTCTGGATACAGCGCCGGACGGCAGCTTGATTGATGCCGATGGCGTGGTTGAGCCGCGCGTGCAGGTGCTCGGCAGTCTGCGCATTGGTCGCCTGTGGGAAAGCCTGGCGATTCCTGAATTGCGCGGGCAAGCGGCAGTGGCGGCAAAGCAGGCGCTGTAATGCTGTTGCCCCCTCCCTTTTGCGCAGCAAAGGGGAGGGTTGGGGAGGGGTTGGCTCTTAAGGCCTTTCCAACACTGCCGGCTTCGCGGCTTACGCCGCTCCTACAAAACGGGTTCCTGGTAAAGCCCCTGCCGAGCATGGCTCGGCACTACCGGGACGCCTTCCCGTAAAATGGGCGCATGGATGTCTCCCACTTGCTCGACGGGCTGAACGCAGCCCAGCGCGAGGCCGTTTCCGCGCCTCTTGGTCACCACCTGATTCTTGCCGGCGCCGGTTCCGGCAAGACGCGCGTGCTTATCCATCGCATCGCCTGGCTTACCGAAGTCTGCGGTGTGCCCGCGCACGGCATTTTTGCAGTCACCTTCACCAACAAGGCGGCCGGCGAAATGCGCCACCGCATCGACCTGCAGCTGAGCAAGGGCAGCCGCGGCATGTGGATCGGTACCTTCCACGGTCTGGCCCATCGCCTGTTGCGCCTGCACTGGGCCGATGCCAGGCTGCCCGAAGCCTTCCAGGTGATGGATTCGGACGACCAGCTGCGCATGGTCAAGCGCGTGGTCCAGCAGCTGGAGCTGGACGACAGCAAGTACCCGCCGAAGCAGGTGATGTGGTGGATCAACACGCAGAAGGATGAGGGCCGCCGTCCGCAGCACATCCAGCCCGAACCGCATGATCAATGGGGCGAAACCCTGCGCCAGGCCTATGCGGCCTACCAGGAACGCTGCGACCGTGCCGGCCTGGTCGACTTCGCCGAGCTGCTGCTGCGCGCGCACGAACTGCTGCGCGACAACCCGGCGCTGCTGGCGCATTACCGCGCCCGCTTCCGTGAAATCCTGGTCGACGAGTTCCAGGACACCAACGCCATCCAGTACGCCTTCGTGCGCGTGCTGGCCGGCGACAGCGCGCATGTGTTCGTGGTCGGTGACGATGACCAGGCCATCTATGGCTGGCGCGGCGCCAAGGTCGAGAACGTGCAGCGCTTCCTCAAGGATTTCCCCGGCGCGCAGACCATTCGCCTGGAGCAGAACTACCGCTCCACCGCCAACATCCTTGGCGCCGCCAATGCGGTGATCGCGCATAACCCGGACCGTATCGGCAAGCAGCTGTGGACCGATAGCGGCGACGGTGATCCGATCGATCTGTTCGCCGCCTACAACGAAATGGACGAAGCGCGTTACCTGGTCGAGCGTGCGCGGCAGTGGGTGCGTGACGGCGGCAGTTACGGCGACGTTGCCGTGCTCTACCGCAGCAACGCGCAGTCGCGGGCCTTCGAAGAAGCGCTGCTCAGCGAGCAGGTGCCGTACCGCGTCTACGGCGGCATGCGCTTCTTCGAGCGTGCTGAAATCAAGGACGCGCTGGCCTACCTGCGCTTGATGACCAATCGCAACGACGATGCGGCCTTCGAGCGTGCGGTGAATACGCCGACGCGCGGCATCGGTGAGCGCACCCTGGACGAAGTGCGGCGCATCGCGCGGCAGCAGGCGCTGCCGTTGTGGGAAGCCGCGATGCTGGCCACGCAGGGCACCGACCTGACCTCGCGCGCGAAGAACGCTCTGGCCGGCTTCATCAATCTGGTGCAGCAGATCACCGCCGAAACCGGCGAAATGGATCTTTCCGAACGTATCGATCACGTATTGTCACGTTCGGCATTGCGTGAGCATTGGGGCAAGGAAAGTCGCAACGCGCTGGATTCGGAATCGCGTACCGACAACCTCGACGAATTGATCTCGGTGGCTTCACGCTTCGTGCGTCGCGAAGACGATATCGAAGAAGGCGCCGAGGACATGAGCGAGCTGGTTGCGTTCCTGTCCTACGCCTCGCTGGAAGCTGGCGAAGGCCAGGCGCAGGCAGGAGAGGAGGGCGTGCAGCTGATGACGTTGCATTCGGCCAAGGGCCTGGAGTTCCCGCTGGTGTTCCTGGCCGGCATGGAAGAAGGATTGTTCCCGAGCGCACGTTCGCTGGAGGAAAGTGGGCGTCTGGAAGAAGAGCGCCGTCTGGCTTACGTCGGCATCACCCGCGCACGGCAGAAGCTGGTGCTGGGCTATGCCGAGTCGCGTCGCATCCACGGCCAGGACAACTACAGCTTGCCGTCACGCTTCCTGCGCGAGATCCCGCGCGAGCTGCTCAACGAAGTTCGCCCCAAGGTGCAGGTCTCGCGCCCGGCCTCGCTTGGTGCAAGCCGGTCGATGGGCGGTCACGCCAATATCGAAGCGCCGCCGATCAAGCTCGGTGCCTTGGTCAATCACCCGAAGTTCGGCGAAGGCATGGTCACCGACTACGAAGGCAATGGCCAGCATGCACGCGTGCAGGTCGAGTTCGCCGACGCCGGCAGCAAGTGGCTGGTGATGGCGTATGCGAATTTGACAGTTATATAGGGGCGACGCGGGCCTTGGGGTCCGCGTCGCCAGATGAGAGATTTTGATTGGATCTACTTGGAGGCTAGTCAACTGCGTCGTTGCTGTTGTAGTCCTCGCCCTGGGATGCGCGCCGAATGACGTGGATGGGGACGTTCTTGGCAATCAAATGTTCTTTGTCGAAGATCCGTGAGAAGTTTTCTTTCGCCAGGTCTTCACGGATGTAGGCCTTTGATCCCCATATGGCGCGCCAGGCGATCAGCTCTCGCTTGGATTCGATCACATATATGGGAAAGCTGGAGATCAATCTAAGTGGCTCAACTGATGCGCTCCCTGAAAGAGGGCGTGGCACCCGAACCTCCTTGCCGTTCCTGTCCCATCCAATCCAATGGCTGTAATGGCCAATGCCTGATGGAAGGACTTGCATCTCATAATAGGGAAGCCGGTCATGAGCAGGGGCTTTCGTTGCGCAAATTTGTCGCATCAGCTTTAGCGAAAAATTGGCAAGTTCATCCCTCGGCATCCTTTCCAGTTGGATCCGAAAATCAACGAAGCTTCGGAACCCCAATGCCTTTGCACGGACATTAAGCATCTGGCAGTGACTCTCGGAATGAGAGGTCGCAATGCTCTGTGACGCACTTTTGAAATTGGTGATGAGTTCGCTGGCTGTGTACATCGCAGACTCCAATAGGGCCGCCACCAGGGTTGCTGGCTTTGTCGGCACGCTGCTTGCCGAATGGCGACATGGGTCTGGAAGTTGAGAGTTGGGCTGAGTTTTCCCTTGCAGCGGGGAGGCGTTCAGCGGCCCGATGTGGACGCTATCAACTCTCTCGCCTTGTGTAAAGTCAGTCCAACATGGAACGGGTTGTTCCCACTGTCAGGTTTTGCAGCTGCTCCCAATCCAGATCGAACTTGGCCAGGTATTTGCGCAGGCGGTCGGCGTCGTTGGTGCTGGCACGCTGGGTGCGGGATACCGCGAACAGTTCACGGCCGGCTGCAGACAGGCTTTTTGAGCGCAGGCAGACGCGCACCACTTCTTCCAGCTGCACGCGATCGAAGCGGTCCAGCTGGTTGGCCGCATCACCCAGCAATGCCTGCAATGGCGATGCATCATCGCCGCCATGCCACTGCGTGCGCAGGCGGTTGATCTCTTCATCTACGCCATCGGTCTGGATGCGGCCGGCATTGGCCAGCGTCGCCATGCGCACCACGCTGGCGCCGAGGTCGCGGAAGTTGCCGCGCCATGCCGCTTCGTTGCTGGTGGCAAAGCTCAGGTAGCGGCTGCGCGCTTCGGCGTTGAAGCGCACGCGTTCGTGCTGTTCGCGCGACCAGCGCTCCAGTTCGAATTCCAGGTTGGGCTCGATATCCTCGCTGCGCTCGGCCAGGCTGGGCAATTGGTAGGTCCACAGGTTCAGGCGCGCCAGCAGGTCTTCGCGGAAGCGGCCTTGGCGGACGTCGTGCTGCAGGTCGCGGTTGGTGCCGGCAATCAACTGGAAATCACTTTCCACCTCGCGGTCACTGCCCACCGGCAGGAAGCGCTTCTCTTCCAGTGCGCGCAGCAGCATGGCCTGTTCGTCGGCGCCGAGTTCGCCGATCTCGTCCAGGAACAGCAGGCCCTGATGGGCCGAGCGCAGCAGGCCGGCGCGGTCGCTGCTGGCGCCGGTGTAGGCGCCCTTGGTATGGCCGAACAAGGTGCTCATCGCGCCATCGCCACGCAGGGTGGCGCAGTTCACTTCGACGAAACGCCCGGGCAGCTGGTGCTTGAGCTTCTTCAGCTCGAACACGCGCTTGGCCAGTTGGCTTTTGCCGGCGCCGGTGGGGCCGGTCAGCAGCATCGGTGCGCGCGAGCGCGTGGCCACTTTCTCGATCTGCTCGATCATCCGGTTGAAGGCCGGGTTGCGGGTGGCGATGCCGCTCTTGAGCAGGTCGCGGTCCTGCAGCTGCTGTTGGGCGAAGCGCTGGGCGATGTGGTCGTAGCGCGACAGGTCCAGGTCGATCACCGCATGGCTGCCGGGGTCGCCATTGGCCTGTTTGCGCGGCGGTGAGGTCTGCAACAGGCGGCCGGGGAAGTGGCGGCTCTCGGTCAGCAGGAACCAGCAGATCTGGGTGACGTGGGTGCCGGTGGTGATGTGGACGTAGTAGTCCTCTTCGTCCGGCTGGAACGGGTACGCCGCCAGGAAGTCGTGCATGCGGGCGTATACGCCCTCGAACTCCCAGGGGTCGATCAGGTAGGTGTCATGCAGGCGCACCTCGGTGGCTGGAGATACCAGTGCCAGGTCTTCCTGTACCTGCGTGGCCAACCGGTTGAAGCGGCGCCGGTCCAGCATCAGCTCGATGCGGTCGGGCTGGAAGTCCTCGTGCATACCCAGGGCAACCGTGGGCCGCCATTTCTCCCAGCGGCCGGGGCCGCTGCCCAGGTCGAGCTGGGTGCCGAGCATGCCGAAGACTACCTGGCGCTTAGTCATATCAATTCCTATAAATGACGCGCTGAAAGTATACGTAATATCCGATTGTGGATGCGCGATCGTTCTTCTGAATCACATAAATATCTTTATGAATCAATGAATTGATCCGGTTCTCGAAAAGTTGGCACGGCCATTGCGTTGTATAGGGCCAAGAGAGAGGCGGGCTGTTCCCGCCAAGGAGTACGAAATGGCCAACGCAAACCTGTTCGCATCCTTCCGTGGCGCCCTGCTGCCGAAGGCGACGGTCCGCAACGAAGCCGGTGGATCGGCCTATGCCCGTGACCCGCGTGCGGCCTTGGCCCTGTTCGCTGCCACCGGTTGCCTGAACAGCACCTTCTACGCCAGCGCTGATGCGCAGTTGGAGCAGGTGCAGGCGCTGTGCAGCGAAGTCGATGCCGGCTTCATTGCCCGCACTGCTGCCTATGCTCACGGCGTGGCGCATATGAAGGACGTGCCGGCACTGCTGTTGGCGATGCTGAGCGTGCGTGATGGCGAGGCGTTTGCCGCGGCCTTCCCGCATGTGATCGACAACGGCCGCATGCTGCGCACCTTCGTGCAGATCATGCGCAGCGGTCGGGTGGGTCGCCGTTCGCTGGGCTCGTTGCCGAAGCGCCTGCTGCGGCAGTGGCTGGAGCAGGCCTCGCCGAAGGCGATCATCCGCGCTGCGATCGGCAACCAGCCGTCGCTGGCCGATGTGATCCGCATGGTCCACCCCAAGCCGCAGGACGCCGCGCGTGAGGCGCTGTATGCCTGGGTGATCGGGCGGCCCTACGACGAGGCGCTGTTGCCGGCAGAACTGCGTGCCTACGAAGCGTTCAAGCGCGATCCGCGCGGGATGCTGCCGGACCTGCCGTTCCAGTACTACAGCGCGCTGGCATTGGATGCGGCGCAGTGGTCGGTACTGGCACGCAACTCAAGCTGGCAGCAGCTGCGGATGAACTTGAACACCTTTGCCCGTCATGGTGTGTTCGAGAACGAATCCATGGTTGCCGAAGTGGCGGCGAAGCTGCGTGACCCGCAGCAGATCGCCCGCTCGCGGGTGCTGCCCTACCAGCTGCTGATGGCCTACCACGCCGGTGCGGCACTGCCGCGTCCGATCCTGGACGCGCTGCAGGACGCGATGGAAGTGGCGACCGCTTCGGTACCGGCATTGCAGGGCAAGGTGGTGGTGGCGGTAGACGTCTCCGGTTCGATGCAGTGGCCGGTGACCGGCTATCGCAAGGGCGCAAGCTCGGCGGCGCGGTGCGTCGACGTCGCGGCCCTGATCGCGGCCTGTGTGTTGCGCGGTCACCCACAGGCGCAGGTGTTGCCGTTCGATACCGAGGTGCATCCGCAGCAGTTGAACCCGCGTGACAGCGTGATGACCTTGGCACAGCAGTTGGCGATCAATGGCGGCGGCACCTCGGTAAGCGCACCGCTGGCCTATCTCAACCGCAAGCGGGCGCAGGTGGATCTGCTGGTGTTGGTGTCGGACAACGAGAGTTGGCGTGACACCCGCGGCAACCGTGAGACCGCAACCATGCGTGAGTGGGCCGCGCTGAAGGCGCGCTGCCCGCAGGCGCAGCTGGTCTGCATTGATCTGCAGCCGGTGTCCAGCAGCCAGACGGTTGAGCGCGAAGACGTGCTGCATATCGGTGGCTTCAGCGATGCGGTGTTCGAGTTGCTGGCCAATGCCAGCCTGCCGGCGGCACAGCGTCCGCGCTGGGTGGAGCGGATCGCGGCAATGGATTTGTAAGGGCGATACGGATGTCGCCGCAGTGATGCCCGGCCGGCAATGGGGCCGGCCGGGCCTGGAGAATTCTTTCATGGGAGAAGGCGGATGCCGGCCTGACTACATTGGTTGTTCACTCCGGTTCGAATCCGGAGGGTCAGTCCAACCCTTGCCGTCTGCTCCCCCCCCTCAATGTCGGCGTGTACGAATGCCGATGGAACTACAGCCAAGCACGCTCCAGGTCGCGGGTTCGATTCCCGCCCGATGCCGCAATGCATCGGTAGCTCAGTGGATAGAGCAGGATCGCCGCCTTGCCCTCGTGGCACAGCGGTGAAACGTTCCATCATTCTTGTCGTACAAGCCGGCACCTTATTCGCAATGCCTCATGCCTCGGCATGAACACGTTTCAACGTCGGCACGCACGAATGCCGAAGGAACTACAGCCTATTAAGCTCCGGGTCGCGGGTTCGAATCCCGCCCGCTGTGGAAACGCAGCGGTAGCTCAGTCTGGTTAGAGCAGGATGTTCCTTCAAACCTCGTCGTGCAGGCCGGCACCTTTCGTAGCTGTTTCATGCGGTGAATGCAGGTGGAATTACAAAGGCAGCCCTGCGGGGTCGGGTTCGACTCCCGGCCGCAACGCCAGAAGTTGCTTCTGGCGTTGCGGACACTTCCACCACTGTTTGTCACCGCACCTTTGGATTTGAAGATGACAGGAAAGCCATCAATGAACGACACCAATTACAACGTCATCCAGGAGCCGGGTGCGGCACCGATCAAGCTGTGGACGCGCGGCGTGCCACTGGAAGATGAAGCCCGCGAACAGCTGAAGAACATCGCGCGCCTGCCCTTCATCCATCAGTGGGTGGCAGTGATGCCCGACGTCCACCTGGGCAAGGGCGCAACCGTGGGCTCGGTGGTACCGACCATCGGTGCCATCATCCCGGCAGCGGTCGGCGTGGACATCGGCTGCGGCATGATTGCCACCCGTACCACGCTGACCGCCAGCGACCTGCCGGACAATCTGTCGGCGCTGCGCAGCGCGATTGAACGGGCAGTGCCGCACGGCCGCAGCGTGACCCGTGGTGGCCGCGACAAGGGCAGCTGGGACACCGCGCCAGAGCTGGCAGTTGAAGGCTGGTCGCAGCTTGCTGCCGACTTCGCCCTGATCTGCGAGCGCCACCCCAAGCTGAAGAACACCAACAACCTCAAGCATCTGGGAACGCTGGGCACCGGCAACCACTTCGTCGAGGTGTGCCTGGACGAAGACCAGCGCGTGTGGTTCATGCTGCACTCCGGCTCGCGTGGCGTCGGCAATGCCATCGGCACCTACTTCATCGAGCTGGCCAAGCAGGAGATGCGTCGCTGGATGATCAACCTGCCGGACCAGGACCTGGCGTACCTGCCGGAAGGCAGCGCGCATTACGGTGACTACGTGTTCGCGGTGGATTGGGCACAGCGCTTCGCCCGCATCAACCGTGAGGTGATGATGCGCAACGTGGTGGCCGCCGCACGTACGGTGATCAGCAAGCCGTTCGAGGCGCAGGCCGAGGCGGTCAACTGCCACCACAACTACGTCAACCGTGAGCACCACTTCGGCAAGGACGTGCTGGTGACGCGCAAGGGCGCAGTGAGTGCGCGCAAGGGCGAGATGGGCATCATTCCCGGCAGCATGGGCGCCAAGAGCTTCATCGTGCGCGGGTTGGGCAACGCGGACAGCTTCCACAGCTGCAGCCACGGTGCTGGCCGCGTGATGAGCCGCACCAAGGCGCGCAAGCTGATCAGCGTGGATGACCACATCAAGGCCACCGCGCACGTGGAGTGCCGCAAGGATGCCGAGGTGGTGGATGAGTCACCGGCCGCCTACAAGCCGATCGAGGCGGTGATGGAGGCGCAGCGCGATCTGGTTGAGATCATGCATACCCTGCGTCAGGTGGTGTGTGTGAAGGGATAAGACAAAATGGCGCTCCACTGCGGTGGGGCGCCACAGGAAGGCAAGACAATGGAAATGATTGAAATCGATGGAAGCCAGGGCGGCGGGCAGTTGCTGCGCTCTGCGCTGAGTTTGAGCCTGTGCACCGGGATTGGCTTTGCCATGCAGGACATCCGTGCCAAGCGCTCACGGCCCGGCTTGATGCGCCGGCATCTGACCGCGGTCAATGCTGCGGCACGGATCAGCACTGCGCACGTAGAGGGCGCAGCCCTGGGCGCGACCACGCTGCGCTTCGTGCCGGGAGCTGTGCAGGCCGGTGACTACCACTTCGCCATCGGTAGCGCCGGTTCGGCCACGCTGGTATTGCAGACGCTGCTGCCTGCCTTATGGCAGGCAGCAGCGCCATCGCGTGTGCGGTTGGAGGGCGGTACGCATAATCCGATGGCACCGAGTGCTGACTTCATCAGCAGCTGCTATCTGCCGGCATTGGCGCGCATGGGCGTGCAGGCGGAGTTGCAGTTGCATGTGCCGGGCTTCCATCCGGCCGGTGGTGGGGTGCTGGAGGCGACCGTGCAGGCATGTCCGCAGCTGCAGGCACAGGAGTTCAGCGTGCGCGGGCTGGTGTGGGCGCTGGAAGCGCAGGTGCTGGTGTCGGGCCTGCCCGCCGCCATCGGCCAGCGCGAGCTGGATGTGCTGGCCAAGCGCTTCGGCCTGGACGCGCATCCACGCCATGTGCGGGTGGTGCGGCCGGCGCTGGGACCGGGCAACGTCGCCTCGATGACGGTGCGCCATGACAACCACGTCGAGCATTTCGACAGCCACGGCGAGCGCGGGCTGGCTGCCGAGGGCGTGGCGGGTCGGCTGGCCGACACCGTACAGGCCTATCTGGATGGCGGCGCCTGTGTGGGCGAGCACCTGTCCGACCAGTTGCTGCTGCCGATGGCCCTGGCAGGCGGCGGTCGCTTCACCACCGTCACGCTCAGCGACCATCTGCGCAGCAATGCCAGGCTTATCGAGAAGTTCCTGCCGGTGGAGTTCGACTGGCAGCAGCGTGGACCACACTGGGAGGTATGGGTCAGCGCCTGATCGGCCCGGTTTGATCTTGCGCAAGGCATGGGGGCAACATCGGGTGTGCAATGGTGTCACCACCACCCTTCATCCAAGGAGAACTGCCATGTACAAGCGCATCCTGATCGCCACCGACGGTTCCGAGCTTTCCGCCAAGGGTCTGGCCAAGGGCTTGGAGCTGGCCGCGCAGCTGGGCGCGCATGCCGACATCGTCACGGTTTCCGAGCCGTGGGCGGTGGGCATGTACGACGCCATGGGCTGGAGCGCCGGCTACGAGGCCAGCCCGGAGTACAAGAAGGACCGTGAGGATGCCGCGCAGAAGATCCTGCAGCCGGCGCTGGCCGCCGCACACGCGGCCGATGTGGCCGACGTGCAGACCCATCATGTGCTGGATCGTTACGCCGCCGACGGCATCATCGATACCGCCAAGGCCTGCAACAGCGACCTGGTGGTGATGACCTCGCACGGCCGCCGCGGCGTCACCCGGGTACTGCTGGGCAGCCAGACCTCCGAAGTGCTGGCCCGCAGCACAGTGCCGGTGCTGGTGATCCGCTGAGGCTTTCACCCCCTCCCTTTCGCGCAGCGAAGGGAGGGCTGCGGAGGGGGCTCTTGGCTGGAAGCACAAAAGCCCAAAGCAAAACCACCCCCTCCCAACCTCCCCCTTGGCTACGCCAAAGGGGAGGGGCAAAGCTTGGCTCCCTCCCTTTCGCGTAGCGAAGGGGAGGGCTGTGGAGGGGTGCTTGTTGCCGTGTCCCCAAAGAAACCAGCAAGCAGAATCAACAAAGCCCTCGGTCGAGGGCTTTTCTGCAGGTGTAGGGATGTTGGCGCTCATATCTGGCCGCTAAAAGCACCCCTCCCCAGCCCTCCCCTGCGCTTCGCGCAAGGGAGGGAGCGGAAGATCACCAGCTATACAGCTTCCAGTACACCGGCTTGGTGCCGTCCTTGTCGCTGTCCATGCGGCCGTCGCCATCGCGGTCGTACATATAGAACGGGGCGCCACGGGCCGGGGTCACCTTGACCATGCGCAGGGTGCCGCCGACGCGGTATTCCTCGATGGTGTCGCCGTTGTCCATCGCCTTGCGCGTGATATCCGCACCTTTGACATCTACTGGAGGCGAGCCGCCGCCGAGGGAGGCGCAGCCGGCGAGGGCCAGCAGGGGAATCAGCAGCAGGGATTTCATGGGGTCGCTTCCTTCGGTGGGAATGGTTCGATTATGCCTGTCCACATGCGGCAACGGTCCGCCGCGTAGAATCAGCGCATGAGCAGATTAGTCCTTATAGACGGTTCCAGTTACCTGTACCGCGCGTTCCACGCGCTCCCGCCACTGACCAACGCCAATGGCGAGCCGACCGGTGCGCTGTTCGGCGTGGTCAACATGCTGCGTTCCACGCTGAAAGAGAAGCCCGAGTACGTCGCCTTCGTGGTCGATGCGCCGGGCAAGACCTTCCGCGACGACATGTATGCCGAGTACAAGGCCAACCGCCCGCCGATGCCCGATGACCTGCGTTCGCAGGTGCAGCCGATGTGCGACATCGTGCAGGCGCTGGGCATCGACATCCTGCGCGTAGACGGCGTCGAAGCCGATGACGTGATCGGCACGCTGGCACTGGCCGCCGCCGCCGATGGACTGGAGGTCACCATCTCCACCGGCGACAAGGATTTCGCCCAGCTGGTGCGCCCGGGCGTGGTGCTGGTCAATACCATGACCGGCAGCCGTACCGATTCGGACGCAGCGGTGATCGACAAGTTCGGTGTGCGCGCCGATCAGATCATTGATTACCTGGCGCTGATGGGGGATACCGTCGACAACGTACCGGGCGTGGAGAAGTGCGGCCCCAAGACCGCCGCCAAGTGGCTGGCCGAGTACAACGATCTGGATGGGGTGATTGCTGCCGCACCTTCCATGAAGGGCAAGATCGGCGAGAATCTGCGCGCCGCGCTGCCGCGCCTGCCCTTGAACCGTGATCTGGTCACCATCCGTACCGACGTGCCGCTGGAACAGGGGCCGCGCGATCTGCAGCTGCGCGAGCAGGACGTGGAGTCGCTGCGTGGCCTGTATGCGCGTTACGGCTTTACCCAGGCGCTGCGCGAGCTGGGCGGGGTTGCCGCGCCGGATGTTGCCGGCGACAGCAAGCCCAGTTTGCGTGGCACTGCCGCCGGTTACGCCAAGGCAGCCGACAGTGAGCCGGTTGTTGGCCTTGATCCAGCGATGGCGGCAATGGGGGAATATGAAACGGTATTCACCAGCGAACAATTGCAGGCCTGGGTTGACCGTCTGCAGGCCGCCAACGAGTTTGCCTTCGATACCGAAACCGATGCGCTGGATGCGATGCGTGCCAACCTGGTCGGTATCAGCCTGGCGGTAGAGGTCGGCAAGGGTGCCTATATCCCGGTCGGTCACATCTATCCAGGGGCGCCGATACAGCTGCCGATGCAGCAGGTGCTGGATGCGCTCAAGCCACTGCTGGAAGACGCAGGCAAGAAGAAGCTTGGCCAGCACGGCAAGTACGACATCCATGTGCTGCGCCGTCATGGCGTCGAGGTGCAGGGCTATGCCGACGACACCATGCTGGAAAGCTTCGTGCTCAATTCCACGGCGACCCGCCATGACATGGACTCGCTGGCGCAGCGCTACCTCGGTTACACCACCACCAAGTTCGAGGACGTGGCCGGCAAGGGTGCGAAACAGATTTCGTTTGCCCAGGTCGGCATTGACGAGGCCGGTGCCTACGCCGCCGAAGATGCTGACATCACCTTGCGCCTACACCGCGTGCTGGGACCGCAGCTGGCGGCCGTGCCGTCGTTGCAGAGCGTATACCGCGATATCGAAATGCCGCTGGTGCCAGTGCTTGCGCGTATCGAAGCCAACGGCGTGCGCATCGATGCGGCCGAGCTGAAACGGCAGAGCAATGATCTGTCGGCACGTATGCTGGCCGCGCAGCAGAAGGCCACCGAGCTGGCTGGCCACACCTTCAACCTGGATTCGCCCAAGCAGCTGCAGGCCGTGCTGTTCGACGAGCTTGGTTTGCCCGCGCTTGTGAAAACGCCCAAGGGTCAGCCCAGTACCAACGAAGAAGCGCTGGAAGCGATTGCCGAGCAACACGAGTTGCCGCGCGTCATCCTCGAATACCGTGGGCTGACCAAACTGCGCAGCACCTATACCGACAAGCTGCCGGAAATGGTCAACCCGGATACTGGTCGTGTGCATACCAGCTATCACCAGTCCGGTGCGGCGACCGGACGCTTGTCATCTTCTGATCCCAACCTGCAGAACATCCCGGTGCGCACCGAGGATGGCCGCCGCATCCGCCAGGCCTTTGTCGCACCGCCGGGGCGCAAGCTGATGGCCTGCGATTACTCGCAGATCGAACTGCGGATCATGGCGCACCTGTCCGAAGATCCGGGCCTGGTGCGCGCCTTCGAGCAGGGCGCCGACGTGCACCGTGCCACTGCAGCCGAAGTATTCGGTCGCGCGCTGGACGAAGTGACGCCGAATGAGCGCCGCGCCGCCAAGGCGATCAACTTCGGCCTGATGTACGGCATGAGTGCGTTTGGTCTGGCCAAGAACCTGGGCATCGATCGCGGCCAGGCGCAGGACTACGTGGCGCTGTATTTCAGCCGTTATCCGGCGGTGCGTGACTTCATGGAGCGCATGCGCGTGCAGGCGCGTGAGCAGGGCTATGTGGAAACCCTGTTCGGTAGGCGGCTGTACTTGAACGACATCAACGCCCGCAACCAGGGCCTGCGCGCCGGTGCCGAGCGTGCTGCCATCAATGCGCCGATGCAGGGCACCGCGGCGGACATCATCAAGCGTGCAATGGTCAGCGTGGATGGTTGGCTGCAGGGGCACAGTGACAAAGCCAAGATGATCCTGCAGGTGCACGATGAACTCGTGTTCGAGGCCGATGACGCATTCATTGACACCTTGCGTGCCGAAGTCGAGCAACGGATGGCCGCTGCCGCGAGCCTGCGTGTTCCGCTGGTTGTTGACACCGGAATCGGGGAAAACTGGGATCAAGCACACTGAATTTCTAGTTTCTTAACCAGAAAGTATTAGTAAATGAGACAATGCGTCGCGTTACACCGCATTTAATAAATGCCAGCGATATTGAGCTGATGAATCTGTCCTTAATTCTTTTGAAAGAGCGACAGAATCTTCACGATCCATCAAGGTTGGGAATGCTCATATAGTCCGCGACAGACGCAACGTCTGTCGCGGATCTCTCCCATCCCCTGGAGCAGATCTCGGAGCGGGGATTCCTCCCCAAATGCCCGCTCCCCGGCCCCGTCGACCCCCCCCTGGTCGGCGGGGCTTCTTTTTTGTAGCAAATGAAACTATTTCCGCCGCGCTTGTTGCCGGCGAGTTTCTCGCACCATCTTTATCCGCGTTGGCCGACGATGGCGCCATCGAGTGATGGAGGGGAATCATGTCCGACCTGTTCGCACTGGCGATGCCGTGGTGGGAGTTCATCCTGCGCGCGGTGATTGTCTATGTCGTGGTGCTGGTGATGGTGCGGGTAGCGGGCAAGCGCACGCTGGGCCAGTTCACCCCGTTCGACATGTTGTTGCTGGTGTTGTTGGGCAATGCCGTGCAGAACGCATTGCTGGGGCCGGACACATCATTGGGTGGCGGCTTGTTGCTGGCAGCCACGCTGATCGCGCTGAACTACATCGTAGGCTGGATCACCACCCGCAGCGTGTTGATGGAACAGGTGATCGAAGGCGAGCCGGTGGTGTTGGCCAGGCACGGGCGTGTGTTGCAGAACGTGCTGCAGCGCGAGCTGGTCAGCAAGGCCGATTTCGCCAAGGCGATGCGCGATGCCGGCTGCGATAACGTCGATGAAGTAGATCTGGCGCTGCTGGAAACCAACGGCCACATCACCATCATCCTCAAGAAGGACAACAGGTAGTGCCGAGCCATGCTCGGCAAAGACGTCAGCCGTGGTGTTGGGGGAGCGGCGTCAGCCGCGAAGCTCGTGATACATCCGATTGCAGGCATCGCAGC
>NZ_JBRREF010000040.1:0-41377 GCF_056760135.1 Stenotrophomonas sp. STEN023
TCCTCTGCGCCGCCGGGGGCCCCCACCTCGCGGCCCCCCCCCCCCGCGGCCCCCCGGCGCTCCCCCCCCCCCCCCCCCCCCCCCCCCGGTTTTCCCCCAACCATTCAGCCCAGCCCGTACTCAGGAATGTTATGGTTCAGCCCTGCTTCCCAACCTGAATCCCGTGCCGCGCATCCTGCTGCCCCTGCTGCTGTGCCTGACCCTGATCGCTGGTGCGGTCGGTTCGGTGTGGTCTGCGACGGCGATGGCCATGCCGATGCAGGCAATGACGATGGCAATGGAAGCCGGTGACAGCGCGCACGACTGCTGCCACGAGCAGGAAGCCAACCTGCAATGCGATGCAGACGACGCCGACAAGGCGCCCTCGCCCTGCGCCAGCGGTGACAGCTGCGACTGTAAGCAGCACTGCAACATGCTGCCCAGCGTCACCATGACGCGGCTTGCACCGATGCGCCATGCCTTGGCACCAATGCCGGCACTCCCCTCTCGCGACGACGTGACCCCGGGCCAGCTCAACCGCCCTCCCATCGCCTGATTCCCGCGCCTTCTGGCGCTCGCAGATATCTGTGCCAAGGCGATCGCTCTGGTGCACCCTTGATCTGTTCAGGACATGCAGCAACGCATCGTGATGCGTCTGTGTGACCGGGAGTTCCACATGTCTTCTGATTTCCTTTCCGATTCGCGCTCAGTGCTGTCGCGACGTCGCTTCGTGCAGGGCCTGGCCATTGGCGGCGTGGTTGCCGGTGCCGGCCTGGCACGTATTCCGCAGGCCTTCGCCGCCGGCAGTGCGATGGCGGTGCCGCCAGTTGAGCTGCGTGGCACCGAGCTGAGCCTTGCCATCGGCCGCTCGGCGGTCAACTTCACCGGCCGTACCCGCCCCGCCATCACCGTCAATGGCTCCTTGCCAGCGCCGATCCTGCGCCTGCGTGAGGGCGATACCGTCAACCTGCGCGTGGCCAACACGCTCACCGACGAGATCACTTCCATCCATTGGCACGGCATCCTGCTGCCGGCCAACATGGACGGCGTGCCAGGCCTGAGCTTCAACGGCATCGCACCGGGTGAGGCCTACCAGTACCGGTTCCAACTCAAGCAGTCCGGCACCTACTGGTACCACAGTCATTCCATGTTCCAGGAACAGGCCGGCCTGTACGGCGCGATGATCGTCGATCCGCTGGCACCGCCGCCGTACCACTTCGACCGCGAGCATGTGGTCATGCTCTCGGACTGGACCGACATGGACCCGGATGCGCTGTTCCGGCGCATGAAGAAGATGCCGATGCATGACAACACCTACCAGCGAACGGTGGGTGACTTCATGCGCGATGCGCGCAAGGATGGCCTGCGCGAGACGCTCAGCGACCGTGGCATGTGGGGCCGGATGCGGATGACGCCCTCCGACCTGTCCGACATCAACGCCCACACCTATACCTACCTGATGAACGGCACCGCCCCGGCCGGCAACTGGACCGGCATGTTCCGCAGTGGCGAAAAGGTGCTGCTGCGTTTCATCAACGGCTCGGCGATGACCTACTTCGATGTGCGCATCCCCGGCCTGAAGATGACCGTGGTCGCCGCCGATGGCCAGTACATCCATCCGGTCAGCATTGACGAGTTCCGCATCGCCCCGGCCGAGACCTTCGACGTGATCGTCGAACCTACCGGCCAGGATGCCTTCACCCTGTTTGCGCAGGACATGGGCCGCACTGGCTATGCCTGCGGCACGCTGGCGACGCGTCAGGGTCTGCAGGCGCCGATTCCGCAGATCGATCCACGTCCGCTGCTGACCATGAGCGATATGGGCCACGACATGGGCAGCCATGGCGATCACAGTGCCGGCATGGAAGGGGGTTGCGGCGCCAATATGGGTGCCAAGGGCATGGAAGGCGGCTGCGGCGCGGCGATGGGCCATGGCGCCCATGGCGGCGGCGACAAGTCACCCAAGCACAAGCCCAGCGAAGCCGGCAACCCGCTGATCGACATGCAGACCGCGGCCACCGAGCCCAAGCTCGACGACCCCGGCATCGGCCTGCGCGACAACGGCCGCAAGGTGCTGACCTACGGCGCGATGCGTTCCTTGTTCGAGGACCCGGATGGGCGCGAGCCAGGCCGCGAGATCGAACTGCATCTCACCGGTCACATGGAGAAGTTCGCCTGGAACTTCGACGGCATTCCGTTTGCCGGTGCCGAGCCCATCAAGTTGAACTATGGCGAGCGCATGCGCATCGTGCTGGTCAACGACACGATGATGCAGCACCCGATCCATCTGCATGGCGTGTGGAGCGATGTGGAGAACGCCGACGGCGAGTTCCAGCTGCGCAAGCACACCGTTGACATGCCGCCAGGCACACGCCGCAGCTACCGCGTGCGCGCCGATGCGCTGGGCCGTTGGGCCTTCCATTGCCATCTGCTGTACCACATGGAAGCGGGCATGATGCGCGAAGTGAGGATCGACGCATGAAGACCTTCTCTCACTCGCTGTTGTTCATCGCCCTGGCCGCCAGCGGCAGCGCCTTCGCGCAGGACCCGCATGCGGGACACGCCGGGCATGCCGCTGAAGCAAAGCCGGCAGTGGATCCGCATGCCGGGCACAACATGCCCACGAGCAAACCCGCCGATCCGCACGCCGCGCACCGTGGCCATGGCGGCAAGGCCAAAGCTGCTGACCCACATGCAGGCCATGCCATGCCCAAGGCGGAGGATCACTCCAGCCATGGCACTACGGCTGACCCGCACGCGGGGCATGCAATGCCTGCCGATCCGCATGCCGGTCATGCCATGCCCAAGGCGGAAGATCATTCCAGCCACGGCGCAGCAGCTGATCCGCACGCCGGCCATGCCATGCCGGCGGATGCGCATGCTGGCCACAACATGCAGACCAGCAGCGCCAGCGACACCCCGCGCGAACCGATCCCGACGCCGACCAAGCAGGACTTCGACGATGCCTTCCCGGTATTGAAGCCGCATGCGATGGAGCACGCGCCGTCGTTCAACAGCCTGGTGGTGTTCGATCACCTGGAAGCCTGGGACAACGCCCACGGCAGCGGCCAGGCCTGGGGCATCGACTCCTGGTTCGGCAATGACATCAACCGTCTTTGGATCCGCAGCGAAGGCGAACGCAGCGAGAACGCGCTCGGCGATTGGTCGGTGGATGCGCTGTACGGCCATTCGATCTCGCCGTGGTGGGACGTGGTCGCCGGTGCGCGGCACGACAACAGCCGCGAATCGCCGGATCTGACCCGCGCAGCCTTCGGCCTGCAAGGCATGTCGCCGTACAAGTTCGAAGTCTCGGCGATGGCTTACATCGGCGGACCGCGCAAGGCCGAGTTGGCGTTCGAGGTCGAGTACGACGTGCTGCTGACCAACCGACTGATCCTGCAGCCGGTGGTGGAAGCCAGCATCGTCGCCGATGACGATCCGCAGCGTGGTGTCGGCAAGGGCTTGAGCAGCGTGGAAGCAGGCCTGCGCCTGCGCTACGAGTTCACCCGCAAGTTCGCACCGTATGTGGGCTTTGTGCACGAGCGCGCGTTCGGCGATACCGCTGATATGCACCGCGATGCTGGCGAAGGCGTGAGTGAGTCGCGCTGGGTTGCCGGCGTGCGCTTCTGGTTCTGATTCGTAGTGATGGCGCCGCACACCGGCGCCATCTTCAACCTCCCTATAAGGAATGCTTTCGATGAAGTTCTTTCTTCAAGCTGCATTGATCGGCGCGATATCCCTTGCCTCGATTTCCATCGCGCAGGCCCAGCATGCCGGCCATGAGCATCATGCAGCGGCAGCAAAACCTGCTGCAAAGGCGCCGCAGGCTGATGCTGCGGCAACGTTCAAGCGCTTTGATGCCAACAAGGACGGCTTCATCAGCCGCGAGGAACTGCCCAGCGGTCATCCGCTGCTGCCGCATTTCGGCATGAGCGACAGCAACCGTGATGGCAAGCTGGACGCCAAGGAATTCGAACGCGGCCTGTCGATGCTGTGACGCCCTACTGCCGCACTGACCAGTGGTCGGTGCGGCGAACTGCCCAAGGAATCAAGATCATGAAAATGCGTTCAAAGCCGATGTTCTCGCTGTTGGTGTTGGCTGCCGGCACTCTGTTGATCAGTGCCTGCAATGCCAGTCCGTCGACTGCTGCTGTGGCAACCGCAACGGCTGCTGCGACACCTGTAAAAGCTGCTGAAGCTGCACCGGCTACCAAGGCGTTGCCGTTGGTGGTCGTGCACAAGGACCCGAATTGCGGCTGCTGTGGTGGCTGGGCCGAGCATATGCAGGCCGCAGGCTTCCCGGTGCAGCTCAATGACACCAGCGACATGATGGCGGTCAAGCAGCGCTTGGGAATTGGTGACGGCATGATGTCCTGCCACACCTCCGAGATCGACGGCTATGTGGTGGAAGGCCATGTGCCGGTGGAAGACATCAAGAAGCTGCTGGCCGAGCGCCCGCAGGCGCGTGGCCTGGTGTTGCCGGGCATGCCGGTAGGCACGCCGGGCATGGAGTCGCCGGATGGTTATCGCCAGGCGTTCACGGTTGCACTGCTGGGCAATGATGGTTCGTTGAGCGAGTTCTCAAAGCACGAGTAATCCGCTTAAGCCCCTCTCCCGCAAGCGGGAGAGGGGTTGGGGTGAGGGAAAGCTTTTAACTAAGCAAAGTCAAAAGCGCCCTCATCCGCCCTCCGGGCACCTTCTCCCGCAAGCGGGAGAAGGGAATGTCCAGAGCCAGAGCCAGAGTCAAGGCCAAAGCCAAAGCCGAAGCCGAAGCCAAAGCCAAAGCAACAGCAACAGCAACTACAACGGCAACACCTGCAGACCTCCAACATCTGCAGCCGCAACAGCCAAGTTCAAGTCCACTCAGATCTTGAAGTCATCAAACGCAACCCGCTCATCCGCCACGCCCAGCTTGCGCAGCAGCTGCCTGGTCGCCGCCAACATCGCCGGCGGGCCACACAGATAGAACTCGCAGCCCGCCAGATCCGGATGCTGCTTCAATAGATCTTCATGCATCGCCTCGTGCACACGGCGCGTATCACTGCCCTGCCCTGACCACACCGGATGCCAACTGAAGTTGACATGCTCATGCGCCAGCTCCTGCATCTGTTCGACATAAGGGCAATCACGCTCGCCACGGGCACCGTACCAGTAGTGGATACGCTCGCCACCACCCTCATCCAGCCGCTGCTGGATCAGCGCACGTAGCGGCGCCATGCCCGCACCAGCGCCAATGAAAATCTTCTCGCGCTCGCTACCGCTGAGTGCGAAATCACCGAATGGGCCGCTGTAGCGGACACGGTCACCCTCGCGCAGCGTATAGGCGAAGGTCGAGCCCTTGCCCGGCGGATGCTTGCGGTTCTCCTGCCAGCCGGGGCTGAAGCGGACCAGCAGCACCAGGCCGCCGTCCGCGTTGGATACCGGTGTTGCCAGCGAGTATGAGCGCCGTACCGCCGCCTTGTTCTGCAGGGTCGCGGGCAAGGACAGTGCCTTCCAATCCTCGCCATGCTCGGCCGGGTACCACACCGCAGTGCGCGGCAGCTCGTACTCGGGCACGTGCAGCTGCAGATAGCAGCCAGGCTGGAACTGTGCATCCGCAGCCTGCTCCGGGCGCAGATGGATCTCTCGCAGGAACGGCGTCACCGCGACGACCTTCTCGACGATGGCCCAGTGTTCGGTCCACAGGCTGGCGCCGCCGGCCACTTCGATCTCGACGTCTTCATCCACCTGCAGGTTACAGGCCAGTCGACAGCCGACCTTGCGCTTGGCATCAGGCACGTGCGCGCGATCGGCCGCCGTTGCCTTGCCCGCACCAGCACGTACCCGCACTTCGCACAGGCCACAGCTCTGTCCACCACCGCAATTGGAAGGAAGATTGATGCCTTCTCGCGCCAGTGCCACGTAAACGCTGTCGCCGCTTGCTACCTCGACCGTGCGCAGATGCGCGCCACCCGGTGCGTAGACCATCAGCTGCCGGCGTGAACGCCAGCGTCGCGGTATGAACTCCTGCAGATGGAAACTGGCAATCAACAACCACACGCCAGTCAGCGCCAACCACAGGCCGCCGATGCCCATGCCAACCACCAGCGGATTGTTGAAGTCGACCCGGCTGCTGTAATCCATGATGTGCAGCATCCAGAAGATGTCGAACAGCCGCCACGTCGCGTTGCGATGTTCCATCACCTGGCCGCTGTGTGCGGACACATAGATACTCGTGTCCTGCGCATCACTGAAGTCCACGCGCCACACCGGGTCCGGGTTGGCCCGGGTTTCCAGCGTTTTCTCCAGATACTGCGGCGCAGCGGCGACACCATCACCCGCGTAGGCCGCTTGTGCGACTTTCGCCGCGACCGCCGCATCGATGCTAATGCGCTTACCGTCACGGGCATCGATCACCTCGGTGCCTTCCGGTGATTGCAGACGGTACACCGGCTGTTGCAGCAACCAGCCACTGTCCAGTGTTGCCGCCTCGCCCTTGGCCGCAGCCAGCGCCACGCTCGGCGACACTACCGTGGCCGGCCACGCAGGATTGGCGACAGCTGCTGCTTGCTGGGCACTGCCTTCGATTTTCTCAGGATCGAGCAGGCTCATCATCAGGCCACTGCCCAACCACACCACGAACTGCAGGCCGACGATCAGGCCCACCCACTTGTGCAGGGTACGCATCCAGGGCGTCATGCGTTCCTCCGCTTGCCGAAGCTGTAGAACAGCAGCCAGATACCGCTGAGGGCGAAACCCAGGCCAAGGATCGAGGCCAAGCGCAACAAGGTGTTGTTGACGTCGGTGCGGTTCTCGTAATCCATGATGTGCAACATCCACACGAAATCGAACACACGCCACAGGTCGTGCCGGCGTGCCAACAGCTCACCACTGTCCGGTGACAGATACAGCGTACTGTCGCCGCGGCCGCTGAAATGCACGGCCCACATCGGCACCGGTCGCGTCTTTACTTCCGACGGCGCGCGGGTGATCCATTCCACCCGCTCCACCTCGCCCTCGCCCTGATACAGCGACTGCGCCAGCGCTATTGCCTGCTCGCGGTCCATCGGCGCCAGACGTTCGCCGCTGGCGGCATCCACCAGGTACTTCTGTTTGCCCTGGCGGATCTCATAGACCTCGCGTTCCAGCACATGCTTGAGCCGGAACGACTCCATCTGTGGATAGCGCGTAGCCAGCACATCGGCGCCAACGCGCGCGGTCTGCGCCGGAAGCGGTGTGCCATGTACGTGGGCCAGGTGGTCGCCATGGATCACGTCCAGCGGCACCACGGTCATGTAGACACCGCTGAGCATCCACAGCAGCGCCTGCACGCCGATCACCAGACCGATCCATTTGTGGGCACGGCGTGCCCAGAATGCGGGTTTCATCAACATCGTCCTCGTTCAATGACGCGCCCCGCCGCGAACGCGACGGGGCGCATCCAATCACCAGCGGTAGCCGATGCGTGCGTACCAGCGGCGACCCAGCAGGTCGTAGGTCATCGTATCGGTGTTGGCATCGGTATAGCTCTGGATGAACGGCGGCTTCTTGTCGAAGACGTTGTCCAGGCCCAGCGATACATCCAGCGCCTTGCTCACCGCGTACTTGAGCTGCAGGTTGTGATAGAACACCGACGGTGCGTGGTCACCGATATCACCGCGTGCCGCATTGATGTCATCGGCCCGACCGATGTACTGCGTGCTCCAGGTACCCGACCATTGATCGCGCGAGGCATTGACCGAGACCAGACCGCGCCACTTGGCGTAGCTGCCGCGGCCGCCGGTGATCTTGCCGGCGTACTCGATCAGGTCCGCACCATCGTACGGCCGCACGTCATAGCGCTGCAGATAGGACACATCGGCACTGACGCTGGCATCGAAACCCGCAGCCTTGAACTCATACAGCGCGCCGAAGTCATAGCCGGTGACGTGCTCGTTGGCGGCATTGACCGGCTGCGAGGACAGGAAGTCGACTTCGCCGGTGCGCGGGTTACGGGTGAAGTTGCTGGCATCGCAGAACGGATGCGCCAGCCCCGGCGTGTTGTAGCAGATGGCCAGTTTGGTGGAACCATCGATGCGCTGGATCGCGTGCTTGATACGGATGTTGTAATAGTCCAGCGTCAAGGTCAGCCCGGACAGGAATTCCGGCGTCCACACCACGCCCGCAGTGAACGAGGTGGCGTCTTCCGGCTCCAATGCCGAGTTGCCGCCCGAGGTGGTGAGGATTGTGTTGCCCGGCTGCACATAGCCGGCCGGCACACCGTAGGCCTGGCAGTTGGCACGCACCGTGGAACCAGCCGGCAAGGCCGACCAGTTGCTGCATGGATCGGTGGTGGTCAGGTTGCCTTCGGCCACGCCGCCAAACAGTTCCGGAATGTTCGGGATGCGGAAGGCGGTGGCATAGGTGCTGCGTACTTTCAGCGAGGGATTGATCTGCCAATCCAGCCCGGCCTTGTAGTTGTAGTCGCGGCCGAACAGATCGTAGTCCGAGGCACGCCCGGCCAGATTCAGATACAGCGAATCGGCGATGACGTTGTCCTGCAGCAACGGAATGGCCAATTCGGCGAACACTTCCTTGGCGGTGTATTCGCCGGCAATTGGATCCTGCTGATTGGTGTTGCCGATGCCAAGCACGGTCAGCGGATCGGGATTGCGCCAGCCGCGTTCCTTGCGCACTTCCACGCCAGCAGCAAAGCCCACCCAACCGGCCGGAAGTTCGAAGATCTGCCCGCTGAGGTTGGCGGTGAAACTCTTCTGTTCGTTGCCGCCGGTATCGCGCGAGGTGTAGAGGATGTAGTCGAGCACCTCGCGACTCAGGTCACCGTAGCCCAGGTAGTCGCCACAGGGGATCGCCGCGCCCGGCACCGGACTGCAAATGCTGCGGTTCAAGGTCTGCTCGACGCGGTCGAGATTGGCGACGTTGTCCGAGCCATCGACGCCGGTGTTGCGGCCCCAGTTCAAGGCCGCCGACCAGTCCCAACCGGTGCCGAACTGGCCTTTCACTCCCACCAAGCCACGGAAGGTATTCACCTCCTGCGAGAAATGGCGCGGGCCGGCTTCTTCCAGACGACGGCGTTGCAGCAACAGGTCCTGTCCGGTCGGGTTGGTCGGGTGATTGGCGGCGATGTTGATCGGCCGATAAACGCCCAGACCGCCCGGCGCAGCGAGCTGATCGGATTGACGGTTGGTATACATCAGCTCGGTGAACACGCTGGTGTTCTCGCTAAGCTGGCTGTCGCCAAATACGCTCATGCTGATGCGCTTGATCGGATTGACCGCGTTGAGCGTGGGGTTGCCGTTGTAATTGTGTTTGGCGGCCGAATAGCGCTCGTAGAAATCGCCATTGCCGCCCAACACCTGGTTGAAATTGACGCGGCTACCATCGGCCAGCAGCGCGCGGCCGCCCACCGTGGTGGAACTGCCCGAGCACACCAGCTTGCCGTCCACTTCGGCCAGCCCGCAGGGTGCGCGCGAGCCCATGTTGACCGTGCCGCCCTCGGCATAGTTGATACCCGCCATCAGCGAGCCGCGATCGCTGGTGACGCCCCAGGCCAGGTCGACAGCGGTTTCATCGCCATCGCCACGCGTGGTCTGGCCGTAGCGCACTGCCGCTTCGGCGCCGTCGAATCCTTGCTTGGTGATGATGTTGACCACGCCGGCCACCGCATCGGCGCCGTAGATGGCCGAGGCACCGTCCTTGAGCACTTCCACGCGTTCGATCAGCGACACCGGGATCATGTTCAGATCGACCGAACTGTTGGCGCCGGTACCGCCATTGACGATGCGGCGACCGTTGAGCAGCACCAGGGTGCGGTTGATGCCCAGGCCGCGCAGATTGACCTGGGTGGTGCCGTAGCCGTTCTCGGCCCAGTAGGCATTGCTCTGGCTGCCGGCAAAACCGGCCGAGGCCGGCAGGCGCTGCAACAGCGTGTCCACCGAAGTGGCGCCGGAGCGTTCGATGGCCTGCGCGTCGATCACGCTGACCGGGCCTACGCCGGACAACTGCGCGCGCTTGATGTGGCTGCCGGTGACCTGCACGGCATCCAGCGTGCGGGCGGCTTCATTCGGGGGTTGCGCGTCCTGCGCGTTGGCGGTGTGGACGGCGGTGGCACACAGCAGCGTGCCAATGGCCGCAGCCAAGGCTTGGGGCTTCAAATACATGTTCTCTCTCGCTGGGATTCTGTCTCGGGGCGATAGCCGCGGTCGCGGGCGCGAGCGCGGTTCACTACTACGTCGTGGTGACGCGAGAACAACCGCTCAGACGATGGGAGGTCGGAAGACGCGAGACAGCCTGCCCGCTGGCAATACCAGCGCCGGCAATGGCGTATCGGCCGCTACCGGTGGATGCGCACCGGCGAACAACAGCGCCGTCGCGGGGGGATAGATGGTGAACACGCACAGGCATTCGCAGCCGACGCTGTCAGCGCAGCTGCAGTCATCGGCATGACCGGAAGACGACTTGCCGGTGTGCTCGTCGTGGCCACCGCCGGTGCTTGCGCCCGCCGCCGTCGACGTACGTGCGGCCAGATCAGTCCGCACCGGGTCACTTCGCACCGGGTCACAGCCTGCACTGGCCGCGCGGGTAATCCCGGCAACCGATGGAACCCCATCCGCATGCAGCACCATGCGCGTGCTCGCCCATGCCCCGAGCACGCCTTCGACGGCGAGCACCAGCATCAGCAGCAACGGCAGGCACATACGGTAGGACATGAAGTTCCGGACAATTCCGTTATTTGTATATACATACAATGAATAACGCGAGCAGCGAAACCTTGTCAACCGCCGCTGGTCACGCCGTGGCTCCATCCGTGGTGGCATCCCCTGCCAACATTCCGCGCAGCCCTTGCGCCAGCGTCACTTCCCGGCGCACATCAGGCAATGCATGCGCGCTTCATCAAAACCAGGGGAACAACGACTATCCTGCGACGCAGCATAGCCAGCGCGCGCGCAGCCGCCTAGCCACTGAAGGTATGCCGTTGATGATTTTTTGTATCGACGCACGCAAGCTGGGCTAGCGATTTCAAATGCAACTTTCTGCATGAGCATTGCGTTGCCGCAGCTGCACGCGCGCCCTCCCCCATTCATCGCAACAGGACAGATTTCATGAGCCTTCAAACCCTTGCTCAACAGCCCAGCGTCGCCGCCCAGGTGCCGGCTGAAACCAACGGCTTCGTGTTCAACCACACCATGCTGCGGGTCAAGGACATCCGCGCCTCGCTGGATTTCTACACGCGCGTGCTCGGCTTCCAGTTGATCGACCAGCGTGATTTCGCCGAAGCGCAGTTCAGCCTGTACTTCCTGGCCTACGTGCCAGCCGGCGTGCAGGTACCGCAGGACGATGCCGAGCGCCGCCTGTGGATGGCCGGCATTCCCGGTGTGCTGGAACTCACCCACAACCACGGCACCGAGAACCAGGACGGCGCGATCTACCACGACGGCAACAGCGATCCGCGCGGCTTCGGCCATATCTGCGTGTCGGTGCCGGAGCTGGAAGCAGCCTGTGCGCGTTTCGAGGAACTGGGCGTGCCGTTCCAGAAGCGCCTGAGCGATGGCCGCATGAAGAGCCTGGCCTTCATCAAAGACCCGGACGGTTATTGGGTTGAAATCATTTCCAATACCGTGCGCGCCTGATCAGCACATAGTCTTGAAACAACAAACGCCGGCTTACGCCGGCGTTTGCTGGTGTCGAACCACTTGGCAGAGGTAACGACTTACTTGGTGAAGGTGCCGGCCTTGACCAGCACCATCTTCTGCGGGTCCACGTACTTGCGGATTGCGCCGTTGACCTGCTCCAGCTTCACCGACTGGATCGCCTGCGGGTAGTTGTCCAGCCATGCCAGGCCAACACCGCGCTCAACCGTGCCGATGATCGCCGCCGACATGCCGTCGGTATTGCCCAGGCCAACCTGGTAGCTGCCGACCATCGCCTGCTTGCGTGCATCCAGTTCTGCGGCGGTGATGCCATCTCTCCACCAGCGCTGCAGTTCGCGGCGGGTGCTGGCGATGCCCTTGTCCATCAGCTCCGGTGCAAAGGTGGTGCTGATGCCCAGGCCGCCGTCCATGTAGTCGCTGCCCAGCAGGTTGCCGCCGATGCCGTACGTCAAGCCTTCCTTCGCGCGCACCGCGGCCATCAGCCTGCCGGTGAAGCCCGAACCGAGCACGTCCACGCCCACCGTCATCGGCAGGTAGTCGGCATCGGTGTAGCGCAGGCCGGTGGCCTGGCCGAGGAACACGCTGACGCTGGCCTTGTCCTTCATCGCGATGCTGTGCTCGGCAGCCTTGGCCGGCAGCCGTGCGGGCGCATCACGCAGATAATCCACGCCGCCGCTCCAGCCGTTGAAGCCGTGTGCAACCGCGGTTTCAATCGCCTTGGCATCAACGTCACCGGCAAACACCAGGGTCATGTGCGCCGGGCCGTAGTACTTGGCATGGAAGGCCTTGATCTGCTCCAGCGTTACCTGCGGCACCGCCTTGAGCATGGCCTCGCGCGGTGCCGGTGCGTTGATGCTGGCGGCCGGGAAGATGCTCAGCATCAGCGTTTCACGCGCCATCGCACCGGGGTTGTCACTGGCCTGGCGCAATGCAGCTTCCAGCTGCACCTTGGCCTTGGCCAACTCTTCAGCGGTGAAGGCCGGCTGGCGCAGCTGTTCGGCGAGCAGGTCGAGCACGGTCGGCAGGTCCTGCTTCAGGCTCTTGCCGTAGATGCCGATGCGCGCCGCGCTGGGGCTGAAGGACAGCTGCGCACCGATGCCGTCCAGCGTATCGGAGATGGCGAACTTGTCGCGGCGGGTGGTGCCGGCTTCCAGCAGCATCGCGGTCAGCGTCGGCACCGCCGGGTTGTCGCCCTTGGCGGCGAGGAAGGCATCACCCAGCGGCATCGAGCCGGTGAAGGTGACCACGTCCTTGACCCCCATCGGGTAGACGATCAGGTCGATGCCAGCGGCCTTGGCGTGCACGGCGGTGTCGGCGACGCCGGCCTGGGCGGCGAATGCGGCAAGGCTGGACAGTGCAGCCAGTGCCAATGGAATCAGTCGAATGCGTTTTGCGTTGTTCACTTGCTGCTCTCCGGCACGAACCAGCCAACCGTGCTCTGCTCTGCGGTGAAATACTTGCCGGCGACGCGCTGCACGTCGGCCGGGGTGACCTTCTCAAGATCCTTCAGGGCGCTGGAATACAGGGTCCAATCGCCCATCGCGATGAACTCGTTGAGCGCATCGGCGGCCTGGTCGGTGCCATCGCGGCGATAAGCTTCCTCGGCGCGGTACGGGCCGAGCACGCGCTTGATCTCCTCGACGCTGACGCCGTCGCGGGCCACCTTGGCGATCTCGTCGCGGACGATCTTTTCGATGTCTTCGTGCTTGCTGTCCGGGGCCAGCGCCACGCTCAGCATGAACAGGCTGGGATCGCGCTGCTGGTACATGCCGCCCGATACCGCCACCGCCTTGCTGGTATCCACCAGTGCACGCTGCAGGCGTGCGCTGCGGCCGCCCTGCAATACCAGCTCCAGCACGTTCAGTGCGGAAATGTCCTTGTCCAGACCAGCCGGTGCCTTGTACGCCATCATCACCGTGCCGGTTTCGCCGCCACGACGCAACGTCACCCGACGCTCGCCCTGCTGCTCCGGCTCGGTGGTGTAGACCTCGGGAATGGCATGCGGCGAACGCGGCACCTTGCCGAACTTGTCGCCAATGCTGGTCAGCACCTTGGCGCTGTCGATATCGCCGACCACGGTGACAGTGGCGTTGTTCGGCCAGTAGAAGGTGTCGTAGAACTCACGCAGCTTCTCGATGGATACCTTCTCGATATCACTGCGCCAGCCGATCACCGGATGGTGGTACGGATGTGCGCTGAAGGCGGTCGCCCACATCAGCTTCATCAAGGCGCCATTGGGATTGTTTTCGTTGCGCTCGTACTCGTTGCGCACCACGGTCATTTCGCTCTGGCGGTCTTTCTCGCGCAGCAGCAGGCCGCGCATGCGGTCCGCTTCAATGGCGATATAACCATCCAGCGCGGCCGGCGGCAGCGTGGCGTAGTAGTTGGTGCGGTCCAGCGAGGTGGTGGCGTTGAAGCCGGCACCGACGCGGTCCAGGTAGGTATCGACGTTGTTCGCGCCGTCGAAGTTGGTGCTGCCCATGAACATCAGGTGCTCGAGCAGGTGGGTGCCGCCGGTAGTGCCGGTCACCTCGTTGCGCGAGCCGACCCGGTAGGTCATCTGGAAGGTCACCACCGGTGCGGCGTGGTTGGGCAGCAGCAGGACGCTCAAACCATTGGCGTCGAGCCGGTACTCATCGATGCCATCGGCGGATTTTACGTAGGTGAAGCCATTGACCTTGACCGGCTCGGCCGAGGCAGCAGCAGCTGCCATCAAGCCCAGCGCAAGGCCGGCGCACAACAGGCGTTGCGAAATCATGCGTTGCGTTCTCTCTAGATGCGCCCGAAGACGCGGGGAAAGTCGGGGCGGGATTTCAATCCCGTCCTGGTGGGGTAGCGTTGTCCAGCGCAGAGAGCACGATCTCCGGCGTGAGTACCTCGGGCAGTTCGCGCGGCGGGCCGCCACCGGCCGGATAGGCCAGGTTGAACGGCACCGCGCTGCGGTTCCAACGTTCCAGCTCGGCGGTGATCAGTGGATCGGCGTTGGTCCAGTCGGCCTTCAGCGCGACCACTTCGTTGTCGCGGAAGTAGTCGTTTACCCGCGCCGCGGCAAACACCACCTTCTTGTTGACCTGGCAGGTAGCGCACCAGCGTGCGGTGAAGTCGACATAGATCGGGCGGCCTTCGGCCTGCAGCTGCTGCACGCGTTCGCTGCTCCAGGCCTCCCATTGCAGCGCTTCAGGCGCTGGTGCACGTGGCCAGCCGAACAGCACCGCCGCAGCCAGCACCAGCACGCCGGCAAACACACTGAGCTTGGCGCGGCTACCGCGGGCACCTGGACGGGTACCACGGCCGTACAACCACAAACCAAAACCCAGCAACGACAACGCCAGCAAGGCATTGAGCAGTGCCGCTTCGTGCAACTGCCCGGCCAGCACCCACAGCAGGTAGCCGACGGTGGCATACAGCGGGAAGGCCATCAGCTGCTTGAAGGTTTCCATCCACGCGCCCGGGCGCGGCAACAGCGTGACCAGCGATGGGAATACCGACAGCAGCAGATACGGCAGCGCCAGACCCAACGCGATGGCAGTGAACACCACGAACGACTGTGCGGTTGGCAGCGCCAACGCCGCGCCCAAGGCCGGTGCCAGGAACGGTGCACTGCACGGCGTTGCCACCACGGTGGCGAGCATGCCGCTGAAGAAGCTGCCGGCCACGCCGCTGCGCGACTGCAGGCGCGAACCGACGCTGGTGGCACGCATGCCAACCTCGAACACGCCACTGAGGTTCAGCGCGAAGGCCAGCATCACCAGCGCCAGCACGAACACGAACGACGCCGATTGCAGCTGGAAGCCCCAGCCCAGTTGCTGCCCGCCTTCGCGCAATACCGCCAGCACGCCGGCCAATGCCCAGAACGACAGCAGCACGCCCGCAGTGAACGACAGTGCATGCAGGCTGACCTTGCGCCTGTCGTTGCCGGCCTGCTCGATGAAACCAACCACCTTCAGGCCCAGCACCGGAAACACGCAGGGCATCAGGTTGAGGATCAGCCCGCCGAGCACTGCGAACAGCAACACCAACAGCGACAGCTGCGCACCCTCATTGCCTGCGCCCGAAGCCGGTGCCGCCCCAAGGTCGGCCGTACTGACCAAGGCAGTCGCCTCAGCCTCGGCCACGAACGGCAGCTCGATGCTGACGCCACGGTAGATGCCCTGTGCGTCGGTATAGGCCAACACGCCGCGCAGCGCCGCATCGGACGGCATGCTCTCGGCCGGATCCAACGGCAGCTTCAGCAAGGCGCGTGCACCGCGATTGCCGATGGTCTGCGGCACCTTGTAGGAGACGAATTCATCGGCCGGGAAGAAGTGCAGCTCAGCAATATCAGCCGGAGCTGCAACGCGCAGGGTCAGGTCGCCCTGCTCGCGGGTCGCCGCCAGTTGCCAGCCTTCGCTGGCGCTTGGCATCGGCAAGGCCGCCAGCGCCGCCTGCACATCGGCATCGGGCTGTGGTGGGTCGGCACTGACCGGTACGCTCAAGCTCACTGCCGCCTTGCCCGGAATGCACACGGTCTCGCACATCAGCCAACGGGCCTGTGCCTTCAACTCGACCGCACCGCCGGGCTGCAGATCAGCCGGAGCGATCAGCCGCACCGGCAGATACGACAAGCCTTCATAACCGTGGCCGGTGATGTTGCCTTCGCGGTCACGCACCAGGATTGGCGTTGGCCACTGGATCGCCTCGGCAGTCCAGCCCGGCGGCAGCTCCCACATCAACTTGGTCGGCAGGCCGGTGCCGGCGTTCTTCCAGAAACTGTGCCAATGCGGATCGTGCTGCATGCGCAGCGCCAGCTGCAGCGGCTGCCCCGGCTGCACCGAGCGCTGCGCGGTTACCAGCTCGGCCTGCACCTGCGCCAGCACGCTGCCGGGCAGCAGCACGCCCAGCAGCAACAATGCGCTCAGCGCGGCGCGGCGGACCGCATCAACGTGCAGGCGCATCTTCAACCTTCTTGATCTGCGCACGCACTGCGCGCTCCACATCCCATTCGCGCATGCCGACGCCGACGATGGTGCCGTCACCGGCGATCAGGTAGTTCTGCGGCAACTGCACAACGCCGTAGGTCTGCGCCGCCTTGTCCTCGAAGCCTGGCGCCTGCAGGTTTATCCACGGCAGGTCGTTGCTGCCGCCCTCTTCCTGCATGGCCTTGATCCAGTCCGCCTTGTCTTCATCCAGCGACACGGCGTAGATCTCGAAGCCGTGCGCGTGGAACTCGCGGTACACCTTCAGCAGATGCGGGAATTCACCACGGCACGGGCCGCACCACGAGGCCCAGAAGTCGAGCAGCACCAGCTTGTTGCGTGCCAGCACTTCGGACAGCTTGACCACCTTGCCGTCCACGCCGACAGCTTCGATGTCGGCATAAGGCTTGCCCGGACCAAACTTCTCGGCAAGCTGCTGGGTCTTGGCATAGTCGGCAGCGGCCTGCTCCATCTGCACGATCAGCGGATGCGCGCCCAGCTCCTGCTTGTAGCTAACCAGCAGCTGCGCACGGCGGGCCACGTCATAGCGCTTCCAGTCGTAGTTCTCGCTCAGCACCAGCAGTTTGAGCAGCGCCGGCTCGGCACCGTCGAGGATGACCGCGTCGTAGTCGTTCCTGACCTTGGTCAAGGCGGCGAACGGCGCAGCCACGGATTCGCGCGCGGCCTTCATCGCCGCTTCGTCGTTCTCATCCACACCGTCGAAGGCCTTGCGATTGGCTTCGCGATTGGCCTTGTAGGCGGCCACATAGGCAGGCTCTTCCAGATAGCCGTAAACCCGCTCGGTCAGGCTGCCACCCTTGCCCACCGGCCCCAGCGCGCCAGCTTCGATACGCAGCTCTCCCGGCTCCAGCACCAGTTTCACCGAACCCTGATTACCGACCATCAGCACCGCAGGCACCGCCTGCTGTACCTGCCCGCTGAGCACGAAGGCACCGCCCTGCGCGGTGGCCGTGGCCACCGGCTCGACATGCAGCGGGTCGATCGCTGCAGACGGCACCAGCAGCTTGAGCTCGGTGCCATCGGCCAGCCCCGGCAGCGTGCCGCGGATGCTGTACGCACTGCTGCTTGCGGGCGTGGCGGCGGCGTCCTGGCCTGCAGTGGCAGGCGGCGTCTGTGATGGGCTGCAGGCAGCGAGGCCGAGTGCAGTAGCGACCGCGCTGGCCAGCAGGCAGGCGCGCAGGGAGTTGGCGATGGACTTCATGGATTTCCTTGCAATGGATGCGGCGCGCCGCCGACGAGGGATCGACGCACCGCGTTGTTACGGAGCAACCGCTTGGCGTCAGAACTCTTTCTTGATGTCCAGGTAGAGCACGCGGCCGCGGATATTCACGCGGTTGGAGACGAAGCCGGACAGGTTGTCGACGAACGGATAGTCGCGATCGAACATGTTCTGCACGCCCATGCGCGCGGTCACCCCACCCAACCAGCCGTCACGCTGATGCTTGCGATAGCCGACCTGCGCATCGAAGGTGGTGTAGGACGCCGAGCGCGTACGCGGATTTTCATTGGGAGTGAAATCGTTGTAGTCGGTGGCGGTGGCCGACAACGGATACAGCACGCGATGTGCGGCGCTGTAATGGCTGCCCAGCGACGCGAACCAGGCGTTGCCTTCCCAGCCGACGAACAGGTCGCCCGCCCACTTGCTCGGCCCCAACTCGCTGTCCGCATAGCTCAGGGTCGGCATCGACGCCAGCGAACGCGAGGTCAGCTCCAGCGTACGCACGGCATTGAGCTCGATGCGCCAATCGCCCCAGTCATTGCCGAAGTAGTAGCTGGCGGTGGTATCGATGCTGCGCGAACGACGACCAAGGAAATTGATCGCGCGGTTGTCCCACAGCATCACCCCATTCTCGCCGACGGTGAAAGTCCCCTCGGGCATCTTGCTGATGTCCTTGAATATCTCCGAATAGGTCAGCCCCGATAGCGGATCGCCAATGTAGTTGTCGAAGGTGGTGCGGTTATAGGTGGCCGACAGCTGCAGACCGGTAGCGAATGTCGGTGACCAATCGAAACCATAGGTCACTACGCTGGCCACCTGCGGCTTCAGATTCGCATTGGGGCCGCTCAGCGCGACGATCTGGGTGACTCCGTCCGGCAGCTGGCCGCCGTTGAACAGCACGCGTGCGGTGTAGTCATCCATGATCAGCTGGCCGAACTGCTGCTGGGCCTGCGGCACCAGGAAGGACTCGCCCCAGGTGGCGCGCAGGCGCAGCTGATCGATCGGCTTCCACGCCAGCCGTGCCAACGGACTGGTGCGGCTGAAGCTGCGCGACACCACGGTATCGCTGCCGGTGATGCCGCTTGCGCCGTCGTTGTTGACGCCGGTCAACTGCTCGACATCGAAGCCACCGAGTTCGCCCAGGCCAGCCGACCAATCACGCAGTGCGCTGTCGCCACGCTGGTCGAAGCGCTCGTAGCGGGCGGCAACAGTCAGGCTCAGCAGCTTGGCCAGCGGCTGGTCCTTCAACAACGGGATACCAATCTCGGTGAACAGCGCTTCGGACTTTCCGGTGCTTTCCGAGTTCAACTGTTCACCGAGGTTGCTCTCGTAGTTGTAGCGCTGCTCACGGTGCTGTGCGCCAAACGCCGCTTCGATCTTGCCTGCGGGCAGCTGGAACAGTTCACCACGGGTCAGCAGGTCGACGGTATTGGCACGCGATTGGAAGCGATAGACATGCCGCTCGACCAGACTCTGCAGCAACTCTCGGTTACGCGCGACGATGGCTTCATTGCTGCCGTCGCCAAACACGTTCAAGCCATTCAGCACTTCCAGCGTGCGCGCATAGCCGGCGGCGCCCATCGAGCCAGTCAGGTCCATCAAGGCCGCGGTGGTGCCTTTCTCGCGACCAGTGCTGTAAGTGGCCTCGTAGTCCCAGCCCTTGGCGAACGGCAGCTTGCCGTTGATGCCCACATGCGCGTCGCTGTTGGTCTGCTTCTGGTCTTCGCTCAGGTTCATGCCTTCGAACTCACGTTCGAAGGAATAGCCCACCAGTACGTCGCTGCCGAAGTTGTTGTACTTGTTGCTCTCGGGAACGTAGGTGTTGTAACCGTCCTCGAAGAGGCTGAAGTCGAACAGCGTCGGCCGCCAGTTCTCCTTGTTGACCTGGCGCACATGGCTGATGCCGTAGTTCAGCTGGGTGGTTTCACCGAGATCGTGCACGCCGCTGATGCGGACGTAGCGGTTGTCGACCTTCGGACCGATGCGGCTGCGCTCATAGGTAGACGGCGCAGTGGCCGGGTCATAGGCGAGCAGGCTGTCCGGATCCAGTGCGGTGCCGTCCTGGCCGCCGGGAATCACCCCGAGCACATCGCCCATGAAGTGGTAGTCGATACCGAAATCCAGCGACTCATAGACCACGCCGGGCTGGCCCTTGTTGCGGGTGCGGCCGTTGACGCCGCCACGGTCGCTGAAGTCACCACGGCCGTCCGGGCCGACGTGGATCAGGCTGGTGACGTCTGCAGGCAGCGTACGCTCAAGCCCGACCGCAGCGGTGACGTGGCCACTTCCATAGCCAAAGGTGTGGGCCAGATCCAGCCGCGAAACATCAGCGCCGGTGCTGGAGTTTTCATGACGCAGCTGCGCGGTGGTGCCGTCGTAGGACTTCTTCAGCACGATGTTGATCACGCCGGCCACGGCGTCGGAGCCATAGATGGCGCTGGCGCCATCGCTGAGCACTTCGATGCGCTCGATCTGCGAAACCGGGATCGAGGAAATATCGGTGTAGGCACCCTGCGCCTGTGCCGAGCCGCTGCGGCGACGGCCATCAACCAGGATCAGCGTGGAGCGGCTGCCCAGGCCACGCAGATTGGCGCCGGACGAGCCCAGCCCGGACACGCCATCGCCATAGGTGCTGCCGAACTCCTTCTCACCCAGCGCGCGAGAGGCGCTGGTGCGGTTGGAGAAGTTCTGCGGCAGGTTGCGCAACACGTCTTCGATCGACGCATAACCACGGCTTTCGATCAGCTGCGAATCGATCACGATCAGCGGCGAAGCCGGATCGATGTTCTTCAGGTAGGTGCCGGTGACATTGATGGTCTCCAGCGTTTCTGCACTACCTCCATCCTGTTCGACTACATCGCCTGCGCTACTGCGGGGGCGGATGGCGACAGTTTTTGCGTTGATGAATTCATGCGCATACGCAGTAGGTGCGAGCAGCTGCTGCAGGGCCGTCGCCGCGCCCATCTGGCCACTGACCACGCCGCTCTGCACGCCGCTGCCTGCATTGCCGGCGTAGACCACCTGCAAGCCGGACTGCTCGGCAAACACTTCAAGCGCCGACGCCAGTGACTGCGCAGGAATATCAAACTTGAACACCGCTGCAGCGGCCACTGCATCGGTCGCCGCTGCTGACTGTGCCATCGCCACATTGCCGGTGCCGACCAACAGCGCTAGCGCCACCGCCTTCACCAACGTGTGATTACGAAGAATAGTGCTGGACCCCATGGATAATTCGCCCCCGAAAGACATCGAATGGTTACCGAGCAACCGGAGCCGCCTTGCGCGGAACCAGCCTCTTGTTACATCCGTGTGTCCAAGTGCGAAGAAAGGGTACTCACCACCGCAAATATTTTTCCGCACCCTTGCATTGCCGCCTACTGACGACTGCCGCGGTTGCCGATCACGCTGCGATCAGCCTGTCGGCTGACCTGCAGCTGCGAGCAGCATTCGAGGAACTGCAGGAAGGAATCGGCATCATCGGCATGGAACACGCCGCTATAGCGCTGCTCGCGTATCAATGGATCGGTGACCACGATGGGCCGCGGGTTGTAGCGATTGAACTCACTGACGATGTCGGCCAGGGTGTCATTGCGAAAGCTCAATCGCCGTTTGCCATCGGCCGGCGCGCTCGGCGCTTCCAGCGGCATCCGCAGCATGGCCTGCTGGCCCTGCGGTATGCGCGCCTGTTCACCGGCTGACAATGCCGCCGGACGACCCAGCGATTCAACCTTGGCCTTGCCCGCCTCCAGCGTCGATGCATCGTCGCGCCACAGCGACTCCAGCCAATTGCTGTTGGCGGTCACCTTCACCTTGCCCTCGCTGACCGCAACCAGCGTGCCGGAAGGCAGCCGATTGACGGTAAAGCGCGTGCCCACCGCCTGCACGGTATTGTCACCAGCGTGCACACGGAACGGGCGGCTTGTGTCGTGCGCCACGTCGAAGGTGGCCTCGCCATCACGCAACTCGATGTCACGCACGCCCGCACTGAAACGCACGGCGATATAGGAAGCCGGTGCCAGGGTGACCATCGAGCCGTCAGCCAGGGCAATGCTGCGCTGCTCGCCAACCGCACTGGCGTACTGGTGGACCGGCACCTCCGGTTGCAGCAGCGTCCAGCTGCCGGCCAGCAGCGCGCAGACGGCAACGCCAGCCACCAGTGCCCAACCCAGCCTACGACGGCGTCCGCGCGTGGCAAGCCCTTTCTCCAAGGGCTTGGCGACCGGCACCGCACGCGGCACATCATGCAGCTGCACCACGTTGTCCATGGCCTTGGCCTGTTCCAGCACCGCGTCCAGATCGAAGGCCTGCAGCGCGGCGCTGGAGGCCAACTCGCGCTGCACCAGCTGCGCCATCAGCAGCTCTTCCAGGTGCAGCGGCGAGCGCGCAACCCAGGCGGCAAAACCGCTGCGGTCGGCATCGCTGGGCGCTTCCCCCATGACGTGCAGCCATTCGGCCGCCTCGCGTGCGGCGCGCTCCCGGCTCTGTTGCGGCGATGTGCGATAGATATTCATGGCTTCACCCGCCCTGCTCGTAGCAAGGTCCACATCCTGTTCATCGTTCCAAGCTCGCGCGTACATGCGCCAGCGCTTCGACACTGTATTTCTTCACCGTATGCACGCTCAGCCCCAGCTTCTGCGCGATCTGCGCATGGCTCAGGCCTTCGCGCCGCTCCAGCAGCAGCACCGCCAGCCGGTTGGCCGGCAGTTGCGCCAGCGCATCGCCCACCTGCCGCTCGAAGAAGCCGCCACCTTCGCTGAAGACGGCCTGCCCCGGGTTCTCGGACACCGCATCGACGACGGTCGAGTCATACAGCAGCCGGCCCTGGCGCTGGCGCATGTTGAACTCGCTGGCCACGTGCGCGGCGATGCCATAAATGTAGGCCAGCGGGTTGCGCACGGTTTCGATGCTCTGCACGCGCAGCAGGCGCAGGTAGACCTCCTGCACCAGGTCACCCAGATCCTGCGCCTCGGCCACCCGCCGGCGCAGGTAGCGGTGCAGCTCGGCGCTGTAGTCATGTACCGCCCGCGCAGCGAAATCGCGCCCGGGCTGGTCCTGTCCGGCCGGCTCCATCATCGTCTCCCGCCCGGACCTTGCCGGTGGTGGCTTTTCCGCACCCTCATCACCCACTCCCAATGACAGGGGCAACGGACACAGCGCCCCCTTGACCATGCAGTGCGTGGCAAGAGGCGATTTGGGTACTTCTGAAAAACAACTGGTTCAGCTCGCGATCACAAGGGCGGGCAGCTTAGCCCGTCGCTGCCTGTATTCGCGTAGTTCCGCGGCTCAAAGCCCGCAGACAGCGGTCCAAGGCCATCGGCTGTTCGTGCCCGCTACTCATGCAAAGCAAAAGCCCGGCGCTGGGCCGGGCTTCGAGCAACGTCGGGGGAGAGAGGACCGGGCTGCTGGAGATGATTATCCGTAGTTCCGGTTACGCTCCTGTGACACCTGCGTTACTCCACGGTAACGCTCTTGGCCAGGTTGCGCGGCTTGTCCACATCAGTGCCACGCGCCAGGGCGGTGTGATACGCCAACATCTGCACCGGGATGGTGTGGACGATGGCGCTGAGCACGCCGGCATGGCGCGGGGTGCGGATCACATGCACGCCCTCGGAGGCATTGAAGTTGCTGTCCTGGTCGGCAAATACGAACAGCTCACCGCCGCGCGCGCGCACTTCCTGCATGTTGGACTTCACCTTCTCCAGCAGGCTGTCGTTGGGCGCGATCACCACCACCGGCATTTCCGCATCCACCAGTGCCAGCGGGCCGTGCTTGAGCTCGCCGGCCGGATAGGCCTCGGCGTGGATATAGGAGATTTCCTTGAGCTTGAGCGCGCCTTCCAGCGCGATCGGGTAATGCAGGCCACGGCCAAGGAACAAGGCGTTCGACTTGCCGGCAAAACGCTCGGCCCAGGCGATGATCTGCGGCTCCAGGTTCAAGGCGTGCTGCACGCTGCCCGGCAGATGCCGCAGCTGCTCCAGGTAGCCGCTCTCCTGCTCGGCATCGACCTTGCCGTGCAGCTTGCCCAGCACCACGGTCAGCTGGAACAGCGCGGCCAGCTGGGTGGTGAAGGCCTTGGTCGAAGCGACACCGATCTCGGCACCGGCGCGGGTGTAGCAGACCAGCTCGCTGGCACGCGGAATCGCGCTCTCCGGCACGTTGCAGATCGACAGCGTATGCGTGTGGCCCAGCGACTTGGCGTATTTGAGCGCCTCCATCGTGTCCAGGGTTTCGCCGGACTGGGAGATGGTGACGATCAGGTGCCTGGGATTGGCGTAGGCGGCGCGGTAGCGGTATTCGCTGGCGATTTCCACGCTGCACGGCAGGCCGGCGATGGCCTCGATCCAATAACGCGCGGTCAGGCCAGCGTAGTAGCTGGTGCCGCAAGCCAGGATCTGCACGCCTTCGATGTCCTTGAACACCGCTTCGGCGTTCTTGCCGAACAGGGTCGCCGGGAAACCACCCGCATCAATCGCCGCCTCGATGGTGTCGGCCAGCGCGCGCGGTTGTTCGTGGATCTCCTTCTGCATGAAGTGGCGGTACGGGCCCAGTTCCAGCGAAGCCAGCGAGACGTCCGACATGCGCTGCTCGCGCTGCGCCGGTGCATTGTTGGCATCGAACACGCGCACGCCATGACGGGTCAGTTCGGCGGTGTCGCCTTCTTCCAGGAACATCACCCGACGGGTGGCCTGCAGGATCGCCGATACGTCGGAGGCGACGAAGTTCTCGCCATCACCCAGGCCGACCAGCAGCGGGCAGCCCATGCGTGCCACCACCATGCGCTCGGGCTCGTTCTCGCTGATCACCGCCAATGCGTAAGCACCGGTCAGTTCCTTGACCGTGCGCTGCAGGGCGCTGAGCAGATCGTCGTGATCGGCCTTGAGGTGATGGTGGATCAGGTGGGCGATGACTTCGGTATCGGTCTGCGACTCGAATACATAGCCCAGCGCCAGCAGCTTCTCGCGCTGCTCCTCGTGGTTCTCGATGATGCCGTTGTGCACCAGCGCAACGCCCTGGCTGATATGCGGATGGGCATTGGATTCGGTGACGCCACCATGGGTGGCCCAGCGGGTATGGCCGATGCCGAGCACCGAATGGAACTGTTCGGCGATGGCCGCACCTTCCATTTCAGCGACACGGCCAGTGCGGCGCACGCGGCGGATGTGCTCGCCATCCAGCACGGCGATGCCCGAGGAATCGTAGCCGCGGTATTCCAGCCGCTTGAGTCCTTCAATCAGTACCGGAACCACATCGCGATCAGCGATCGCCCCAACAATCCCGCACATGGCCTACCCATTGGTAATTACGAGCGGACATTCTAAGTCAGCTGGATCAGACAACCAGCGGACATGCCGGGACATCGGCGCCCGGACACTGTCCGCGCGAGCGTCCGCGGACACCCGGACACTCACATCACTGAATATTTTCCAAACAAATTCAATGCCTTGGAGTTGGCACGCGATCTGCTTAATGGATAACAAACCCAGCAGCGAAGCCGACGATGATCCGCGACACCTCCGCCCAGGACCAGGTAAGTACCCAGCGCCCGCAACCCGTGTGGCGTCGCTACATGTGGCCGGCGCTGATCACCGTGGTGGTGGTCGCCGGCATTGGCTACGTCGTCAGCAACTGGCTGGGCGCCAGCCGCTCATTCGACGGTGACCGCCTGCGCATCGCCGAGGTCAAGCGCGGCGACCTGGTCCGCGACATCGCTGCCGATGGCCGTGTCATCGCTGCCAACAGCCCGGTGCTGTACGCCATCTCCGCCGGCACCGTGACCCTGAAGGTCGTCGCCGGTGACGTGGTCAAGCAGGGCCAGGAGCTGGCGGTGATCGACAGCCCGGAGCTGCGCAGCAAGCTGGCCCAGGAACAGGCAACCCTGGCCGGCCTGGAGGCCGAAGCCAGCCGCGCCGCACTGGACGCCACCCTGGCCCGCGCCACCGGCGCCAAGTTGTCCGACCAGGCCGGACTGGTGCGCACCGCCGCCGAGCGCGACCTGCAGCGCTACCAGCGCGGCTTTGATGGCGGCGCGGTGCCGCAGGTCGACCTGGCCAAGGCCCAGGACGAACTGAAGAAAGCCCAGATCGAGCTGCAGCACGCCCAGCAGGACGCCAGCCTGCAAAGCCAAGGGGCGAGCCTGGATGCGCGCAACAAACGCTTGATGGCGGATCGCCAGGAAGCCGTGGTGGCTGAAGTGAAGCGTCAGGTGGATGCGCTGACCCTGCGCGCACCGTTCGATGGCCAGGTCGGCCAGGTACAGGCCACCCAGCACACCCAGGTCGCCACCAACGCCCCGATCCTCGGCGTGGTCGATCTGTCGCGCTTCGAGATTGAAATCAAGGTGCCGGAAAGCTTCGCCCGTGACCTGGCCATCGGCATGCCAGCCCAGCTCACCAGCGGCTCCGGCCAGCCGTTCCCGGGCGAGATCGCCGCGGTGTCGCCGGAGGTGGTGAACGGTGAAGTCGTCGCCCGCCTGCGCTTCTCCGACAAGCAGCCGCCCGGCCTGCGCCAGAGTCAGCGCATGAGCGCACGCATCCTGCTGGATACCCGCAACAACGTGCTCAAGGTCGAGCGCGGCCCGTTCGTCGAGCAGTCCGGTGGACGCTACGCCTATGTCCTCAGCGGCAGCACCGCGGTGCGTCGTCCGATCCAGACCGGTGTCAGCAGCCTGGGCGAAGTTGAAATCGTCTCCGGCCTGCAGCCGGGCGAAAAGATCGTCGTCTCCGGTGCCGATCTGTTCGGCGATATCGAACGCGTATCGATCAATTGATAGAGGCCGGGAATGGGGATTCGGGAATCGTGATGGGAGACAGCTGCAGGCGTCCGGGTTGTCGTGAACCCTGCCGTCCACGCTGCCACCCTCGAATTCCCGCCCCCATCGCCGGACCTGGCTACACCCATTCAAACGCAATCCCAGCACCCCGCTCCACCCACCACATTCCCCGTCGCTGAAAGGAATACCCATGCTCCATATGCAATCCGTCTCCAAGGTCTTCCGCACCGAACAGGTCGAAACCCATGCGCTGCGTTCGCTGGACCTGCATGTGCGCGAAGGCGAATTCGTCGCGGTCACCGGCCCCTCCGGTTCGGGCAAGACCACCTTCCTCAACATCGCCGGCCTGCTGGAAACCTTCACCAGCGGCCAGTACCTGCTTGATGGCCAGGACGTCAGCCACCTCGGCGATGACGCCCGCTCGCGCCTGCGCAACCAGAAGATCGGCTTCATCTTCCAGGGCTTCAACCTGATCCCCGACCTCAACCTGTTCGACAACGTCGATGTGCCGCTGCGCTACCGCGGCATGCCCTCGGCCGAGCGCAAGCAGCGCATCGAAAAAGCCTTGAGCGATGTCGGCCTGGGTTCGCGCATGAAGCACTACCCGGCCGAACTGTCCGGCGGTCAGCAGCAGCGCGCCGCTATCGCCCGCGCCCTGGCTGGCAGCCCGCGCCTGCTGCTGGCCGACGAACCGACCGGCAACCTGGATACGCAGATGGCACGTGGCGTGATGGAGCTGCTGGAAGAGATCAACAGCCAGGGCACCACCATCGTCATGGTGACCCATGATCCGGAACTGGCCGCACGCGCCCAGCGCAACGTGCACATCGTCGACGGCCAGGCCACCGACCTGATCCGCGAGCCGGTGCTGGCACACGCCGCGCGCATCGCCGCCGTTGCCGACAACCAGGGCTGATCCCACGCATGTCGCTGTTCGCCTACCACCTCCGCCAAGGCCTGCGCAGTCTGCGCCGCACCCCCGTGCTGACCGCACTGATGGTGCTGTCGATTGCGATGGGCATTGGCGCGTCGATGACCACGCTGACGGTAAAGCACCTGCTCTCGGGCGATCCCCTGCCCGGGCGCAGCGCGCAGATCTATTACCCGCAGCTGGATGCATCGCCGCGTGGTGAGCGGGCCCGCCGCGAACCGTTGGACATGCTCGACTACACCTCGGCAACGGACCTGTGGCGTGACGGTCCGGCCGATCGCAAGGCTTTGGTGGTGGACAGCCCCGTCAAGTTATCCGCGCCTGCTAGCCAAGGGCCGGCGATGATGACCACGTTGCTGTCCACCACCGCCGATTTCTTCCCGATGTTCCAGGTGCCGATGGCCTATGGTGCCGGCTGGTCGGCCGAGGATGACCAGCACCGCGCCCGCGTGGCGGTGATCTCCTCGGAATTGAACCAGCGTCTGTTCGATGGCAAGGACAGCACCGGCAAGATGCTGCGCATCCGCGACAGCGAAGTGCGCATCATCGGCGTGCTCAAGCCATGGCGTCCATCGCCCCTGTTCTACACCGTCGCCGGCGGCCGCTTCGCGCAGGGCGACACCGCCGACTATTACCGTCCGGTCGAAGAGGTGATGGTGCCGTTCTTCACTGGTCTGCAGATCAACGCCGGCAACTTCCGCCAGTTCACCTGCAACACGCTGCCCGAGAAGCCGGGCCATCTGGAAAACACCGATTGCGTGTGGCTGCAGCTGTGGGTGCAGCTGGACAACGCGGCCAAGCTTGCTGCCTACCAGCAGCACCTGCAGGCCTATGTGCAGCAGCAACAGCAGCTGGGCCGCATCAGCCAGCCCGAGCTGACGCGCCTGCGCAGCCTGATGGAGTGGATGGACTACAACGGCGTGGTGCCCCGTGACGTCAAGCTGCAGGCATGGATGGCGCTGGCCTTCCTGGTGATCTGCCTGTTCAACACCATCGGCCTGTTGCTGGCCAAGTTCCTGCGCCGCACCGGCGAGATCGGCGTGCTGCGCGCACTCGGCGCGACCCGCGCGATGGTGTTCCAGCAATGCCTGATCGAGGCGGCACTGATCGGCGTTGGCGGCGCGGTGCTGGGCCTGCTGTTCACCCTGTTCGGTCTGTGGAGCATCCGCCAGCAGCCACTGGCCTATGCCGACATGGTGCAGCTGGACATGACCATGCTTGGTATCACCTTCGCCACCGCAGTGGTGACCACCGTAATTGCTGGACTGCTGCCGGCGCTGCGCGCCGCCCGTATCGATCCAGCCCTGCAGATCAAGGCGCTGTAAGCGATGACCCTGGACATCAAACCCATCATCAGCACGCTGTCGCGGCATCGCATCGCCGCCAGCCTGATCGTGTTGGAAATCGCACTGGCCTGCGCGGTGCTGTGCAATGCCCTGTTCCTGGCCGCTTCGCGGATGGAGCTGATCGGCATGAACAGCGGTGTCGACGAGGCATCCATCGCGACACTGAGCCTGCTCGACTGTGACTCCTGCAACGAGGTGGACGTGAACAGCCGCTGGTTGCAGCAGCTTCGTGGCCAAGCCGGCGTGCAGGCGGTGGGCGTGCTCAATGCCGTGCCTTTCGGACAACGCGCCGGCACCGCCGGCGTCTCGCTGGATCGGGAAGGCAAGCACCATGGCGGCGTGCCGCATTTCTACCTGATGGATGCAGGCGCAATCGATGCCTTGCAGCTGAAGCCGGTACAGGGCCGCATGTTCAGCGATGCCGACTACCAGCCGGTGGAAAACTTCCTGCCCGCGCATGCCCAGGTATGGATCACCCAGGCCTTTGCCAAGCATCTGTGGCCGGATCAGGATCCGCTGGGCAAGCAGTTGTGGATGGGCGACTACCAGCTCACCGTGGCCGGTGTACTGGCGCATTTCTCGCGCCCGGACCCGGGCCGCAGCGAGAACGGTCTGGCAGGCATGGAGTGGTCGGTGATCGTGCCGGTGACTTCCGATGCGCAGGCCGGCACCTATGTAGTGCGCGCCAACCCGCGTGACCTGCAACGCATCGTCAGCGACGCGGTCGCCGCCGCGCCCAAGGTCACCCCGGAGGCGATCATCTCCGCCGACTACAGCAAGACACTGCAGCAATTGCGCGAGGTCTACTTCCAGCAGGACCGCAGCATGACCCGCCTGCTGCTGGGCATCTGCCTGGTGATGCTGCTGGTCACCGCGCTGGGCATCATCGGCCTGGCCAGCTTCTGGGTGCAGCAACGCACCAAGCAGATCGGCGTGCGTCGCGCACTGGGTGCGACCCGGCGCCAGATCATCAGTTACTTCCAGACCGAGAACCTGCTGCTGACCAGCGCCGGCATCGTGCTCGGCATGCTGCTGGCCTACACCGGCAACCAGTTGTTGATGACCTACTTCGAAATTCCCCGGCTGCCGCTGTATTACCTGCCGCTGGGTGCCGTACTGCTGTTCCTGCTGGGCCAGGCCGCCGTCATCGGCCCTGCCCTGCGCGCCGCATCCATCCCGCCCATCGTCGCCACCCGCAGCGCCTGAGCTGCCAAGGATCGTCCATGTTCAGTTACTACTTCAAACTTGCGCTGCGCAGCTTCGGCCGCAACAAGATCCTGACCGCACTGATGGTGTTGGCCATCGCGCTCGGTATCGGTGCGGCGATGACCACCTTGACCGTGTTCAAGGTGTTGTCCGGCGACCCGATTCCGCACAAGAGCGATCGTCTGTTTTATGTACAGCTGGATCCAGGCATGCGTGAGGGTTACAAAGCCGGTGAAGAGCCGGAGATGCAGCTGACCCGCTTCGATGCGGAAACCCTGCTCAGCCAGAAAAAAGCACCGCGCCAGGCACTGATGACCGGCGGTGGCGGCATCGTTGATCCCCGTGTTGATGCACTCAAGCCCTTCAGCATCAGCATGCGTTACACCTCGGCCGACTTTTTCCCGATGTTCGATACGCCATTCGCGTTTGGCCAGGGTTGGAGCGGCGATGAAGATCAGGGCCGCAGCCGCGTTGCGGTGATCAGCAAGACCCTCAACGACAAGCTGTTCAAGGGGGCGAACAGCGTCGGCAAGGAAGTGTTGGTCGAAGGCCATGCATTTCGTATCGTCGGCGTGCTCAAGGAATGGAAGCCGGCGCCGAAGTTCTACGATCTGTATTCCGGCAAGTTCGATTCCGAAGAAGACGTATTCGTGCCGTTCAGCACCTCGCTGGAACTCAAGCTGGACCGCAACGGCAGCATGAACTGCTTTGGCCGCGAGATCGTCAACGATGCGATGGCCTTGAACGTGCCCTGCGCCTGGGTCCAGTACTGGGTAGAACTGGATTCGCCCAGCAACGCTGGCGACTTCAAGGCCTACCTTGACAACTACTCCGAACAGCAGCGGGCCAGCGGTCGCTTCGAGCGTCCGGCCAACACCCGCCTGCGTGATGTCATGGACCTGATGGAATACCGCAATGCGGTGCCGGGCGACGTGCGCCTGCAGATGTGGCTTGCTTTCGGCTTCCTGCTGGTCTGCCTGGTCAACACCGTTGGCCTGCTGCTGGCCAAGTTCCTGCGTCGCAGCGGTGAAATTGGCGTACGCCGTGCACTGGGCGCCAGCCGTACGGAGATCTTCAAGCAATGCCTGATCGAGGCCGGCACGATTGGCCTGGCCGGTGGCCTGCTGGGCTTGGTGTTTGCACTGTTCGGCTTGTGGGCGGTGCGTCAGCGTCCGGCCGAGTACGCATCGCTGGCTCACCTGGACGGCTCAATGCTGCTGATCACCTTCGCCTTGGCAGTGTTCGCCAGCATGCTCGCCGGCATCCTGCCCGCCTGGCGTGCCATGCAGGTAGCGCCGGCACTGCAGCTCAAGAGTCAGTAACGCGATTACACCCTCCCCTGCGCAACGCGCAGGGGAGGGCCGGGGAGGGGTGCTTTGGCACTAACGCTTGCCTCTCCCAACCAAACCTCATTCCCAGCGTCACGCCTCCCCGGAGACACCTCATGGAAATCCGCCCCATCCTCTCCACGCTGTCGCGGCACAAAACCGCCGCTGCGCTGATCGTGCTGGAGATTGCGCTCAGCTGCGCCATCATCTGCAACGCACTGTTCATCGTCTCCCAGCGCATCGAAAACATGCAGCAGGCCAGCGGCATCGATGAAAGCCAGCTGATCGAGATCGGTCTCAGCGGTATCGGCAAGCAGGTCGATGGCGATGCACGTACCGTTGAAGACATCGCCTCGCTGCGCGGCATCCCCGGCGTTGAGAACGTTGCCATCGTCAACCAACTGCCGTTCCAGGGTGGTTCCTGGAATACCTCGCTGGCTGCAAGCCCAGAGCCCGATGCGCAGTCGATCAATGGCGCGCAGTACACCGTTGGTGAGAACACACTCAAGACCCTGGGTTTGAAGTTGACCGCCGGCCGTGACTTCAATGCCGACGAGTACATGAGCAATGACAAACTCGAAAAAGAGCAGAACCTGGAATCGGTTCGCCTGTCGGTGATCCTCACCGAATCGATGGCCAAGAAGCTGTTCCCGGATGCCGCTGCCGTCGGTAAAACGCTGTACATGGCCAACATCCCGGTCACCGTCGTTGGCGTGGTGCAGACCCTGCTGCGGCCGAACAACCAGAATGGCAACCGCACCGACTCGCTGCTGTTCCCGATCCGCATGAACTACTCCAACGGCGGCCGCTTCATCATCCGCGTGACCGACCCTGCGCGCCGCGCTGAAGTGCTGAAGCAGGCAGTCGCAGCGCTGGACAAGAACGATCCCAATCGCTTGATTTACAGCAAGCAGACTGTCGAAGAGAAGCGCGCCAAGTATTTCGCAGACGACCGCGACATGATCGGCCTGCTGCTGATCGTCAGTGGCCTGCTGTTGCTGGTGACCGCGCTGGGCATCATCGGCCTGGCCAGCTTCTGGGTGCAGCAACGCACCAAGCAGATCGGTATCCGCCGCGCACTGGGTGCTACCCGCGCGCAGATCCTGCGCTACTTCCAGACCGAGAACTTCCTGCTGGCAGGCATCGGCATCGTGGTCGGCATGTTGCTGGCCTACCTGCTCAACCAGTGGCTGATGGGCCGCTACGAGCTGCCGCGTTTGCCGCTGCTGTACCTGCCGGTAGGTGCGGTGCTGCTGTGGCTGCTGGGCCAGATCGCGGTGTTTGGCCCGGCCCGCAAGGCGGCGTCGATTCCACCGGCGGTGGCTACCCGCAGCACCTGATCTGACAGCTCAAGGACGGGACATGTTCGGCTATTACCTGCAACTGGCCTGGCGCGGCTTCGGCCGCAACAAGGTGCTGACGACCTTGATGGTGCTGACCATCGCGGTGGGTATCGGCGCGACCATGACCACCCTTGGCCTGTACGTCGTGCTGTCGGGGGATCCGATTCCACACAAGAGCAGGCAGCTGTTCTACCCGCAGTTGGAACCGCGCAGTCTTGGCAAGGACGCCACGCTGGAGCAGGACCCCCTGGGTCAGATGACCCGCTACGACGCCGAGGAGCTGCTGCGACAGAAACGCGGCGATCGGCAGGCGCTGATGAGCGCCGGTTCAGTGACGGTGCTGCCCGCTGGCAACACCGCGCAACCGTTCCGGGCGATGACGCGCTACACCTCGGCGGATCTCTTCCCGATGTTCGAGGTGCCGCTGGCGGCCGGCAATGCATGGAGTGCGGCTGAGGATGATGGCCGTGCGCTGGTTGCGGTCATCGATCGCAAGCTGGCACAGCGGCTGTACGGCAGCGAGGATGTGATCGGCAAGCAGCTGCGCCTGCCACAAGGGGTGTTCCGCGTGGTTGGCCTGCTCGGCAACTGGAAGCCTGCACCACGTTTCTACGACCTGACCAGCCAGCGCTATGGCGGTGACGAACAGGTGCTGCTGCCGTTCTCAACCTCGCGCGCACTGAAGCTGGACACCCAGGGCAACATGAACTGCTGGGGCAGCAGCAATGATGAAGAAGGCAATCGCGGCCTCACCGCACCCTGCGCCTGGCTGCAGTACTGGGTGGAGCTGGACACGCCCGACAAGGCCCGCGACTACCTGAAGTACCTCGCCGACTATTCCGATACCCAACGCGCCAGTGGCCGCTTCGAGCGCCCGACCAATGTGCGTCTGCACGACGTGATGGGCTGGCTGGACTTCAACCGCATCGTGCCCAACGACGTGCGCCTGCAGATGTGGCTGGCCTTCGGCTTCCTGCTGGTGTGCCTGATCAACACCGTCAGCCTGTTGCTGGCCAAATTCCTGCGCCGCAGCGGCGAGATCGGCGTACGCCGATCGCTTGGCGCTTCGCGCGCGGACATCTTCAAACAATGCCTGACCGAAGCTGGTTTCATCGGCCTGGCCGGCGGCGTACTGGGGCTGGGCTTTGCGGCGATCGGCTTGTGGCTGATCCGCCAGCAACCGGACGAGTACGCAAAGCTGGCGCAGATGGACACCACCATCTTGTGGATGACTTTCGTGCTGGCGGTCGGGGTCAGCCTGATCGCCGGCCTGCTGCCGGCCTGGCGGGCCATGCAGATTTCTCCCGCACTCCAGCTCAAGAGCCAATGACGCGGTGGCATTGAATCCACCCCGTCAGCAACGGCAGCTTCCGCCGCCACGGAGAACACCTTTGGACATCCGCCCTACCCTGTCGATGCTGTCCCGCCAGAAGATTGCCGCACTGCTGGTGGTGTTCGAGATCGCGATCAGCTGCGCCATCATCTGCAACGCGGTTTTCATCATCAGCAACCGCGTTGCGCAGATTCAGCTGCACAGTGGCGTTGCCGAGGATGAGCTGGTCTACCTGGCCACCAGCAGCCTACTGCCGGACGTCAACTACGACGCCCTGCGCAAGCAGGATCTGGCCGCGCTTGCAGCCGTCCCCGGCGTGAAAGCGGCCAGCAGCATCAACCAGATTCCCTATGGCAGCAATGTCTGGGGCTCGGGCATACGCCTGCAGCCCGACCAGACGCGCCCAACCGTCCATGCCACCAATTACATGGACGACGGCCAGCTGCTGCCGACGTTTGGCCTGCAAGTGCGCGAGGGCCGCGCCTTCAAGCCCGACGAGTACCTGGAGAACAGCGCCTTCGTCGGTGGCGACGCCGATCCTGTGGTACCCAGCGTGCTGCTGAGCCACGCGTTGGCCAACACCCTGTTCCCGAACGGCAATGCGGTGGGCAGCAACATCTATGTCTGGGGCAACAAACCAACCCAGGTGGTGGGTGTGATTGATGACCTGCTGGCACCGGGCCAGGCCGGCGAGTTCAGCGGCCGCTTTGACAGCATGGTGTTTCCGGTCCGCGTTTCCAACGGTGCCTATGCCCTGCGCACCAGCCCCGAACTGCGCGAGTCCGTATTGAAGGCAGCCATTGCCGCACTCAACAAGGCCGACCCCAACCGCATCATCGAGGAACAGGGCACGGTGGCGCGCATGCGCGATGACTTCCATCATCGCGATCGCTCGGTGATCTGGCTGCTGCTGGCGGTCTGCATCGCGCTGCTGGCGGTCACTGCGTTCGGCATCGTCGGCCTTGCCAGTTTCTGGGTGCAGCAGCGCACGCGCCAGATCGGCATCCGCCGTGCCTTGGGCGCAACCCGCAAGCACATCCTGCGCGCTTTCCAGCTGGAAAACCTGCTACTGAGCAGTGCCGGCATCGTCGTTGGCCTGATCCTGGCCTACGCACTAAATCTGCTGCTGATGAACCGCTACGAGCTACCACGACTGCCATTGATGTACCTGCCTATCGCGGCGGTACTGCTGTTGCTGCTGGGGCAGATCGCCGTGCTTGGACCCGCGCGGCGCGCGGCGTCGGTGCCGCCGGCGGTGGCCACACGCGCTGCCTGACCATTTTTGAACACTTACCGGAGTCGCCCAATGAAAACCAAGCTGACCTGCCTGCTGCTGGGGCTCTGCTCGCTGCCGATGATGTCCGCGCAAGCCGCTGATGCCGACAACGCCAGCCTGCACGACACCATCGCCGCACTCGACCACGGCATGTTCGACAGCTTCAATCACTGCAGCGATCCGGCACAGTTCGAGAAGCACGCCGGCTACTTCGACCCGGCGGTGGAGTTCTATCACGACAACGGCGGTGTCACCTGGACCCGCGACGCCATGCTGGCGAACACCCGCAAGCATGTCTGCGGCAACTACACGCGGCAACTGCTGCCAGGCACGTTGGAGGTCTTCCCGATCAAGGATTTCGGCGCGATCGCACGCGGTCAGCATCAGTTCTGCGACCTCAAAGGCGAGCACTGTGACGGTCTGGCCGACTTCGTCATCATCTGGCGTCTGCGTGATGGCCAATGGCAGGCAACGCGGGTGCTGAGCTATGCGCACCGCCCGACGACGCCATGAACCAGGGACTGGATACGGGGCGGCACCAACCCCCAACGGGCCGCACAACAAGCTGCTCACCGTGTAGCGTTGTCGGGCTTCGATATGGCACTGTCACAACTACCAGCCAACACATTCGGTAGCGTGTAATGTGCTGACTTCAGCGTCCGCGCTGCGTCCCCAATCTTCTTCTGCGACAACTGATGCCACAGATCCTGATCATCGACGACAACACCGCCGTGGCCACCGCGCTGGATGTGCTGTTCTCCCTGCACGACATCGACACCCGCCACGCCACCTCGCCCGAGCAGGGCCTAGCGATGCTGGCCGAACATGAATTCGATCTGGTCCTGCAGGACATGAACTTCACTGCCGACACCACCTCCGGTGAAGAAGGCCAGGATCTGTTCCGGCGCATCCGCCAGGCGCATCCGGACCTGCCGGTGATCCTGCTCACCGCCTGGACGCACCTGGACAGCGCGGTGGAACTGGTCAAGGCCGGTGCCTCCGACTACCTGGCCAAGCCCTGGGATGACGGCCGTCTGCTGACCACGGTCAACAACCTGCTGGAACTGGCCGAAGCACGCCGCGAACTGGCCCGCCGCCGCGCCCGCGAGCAGCGCCAGCAACAGGCCCTGCACGACCGCTACGATCTGCGCGGGCTGGTATTCGCCGACCCCTCCAGCGAGCGCATCATCGCCCTTGCCTGCCAGGTCGCGCGCTCCGAACTGCCGGTGCTGATCACTGGCCCGAACGGTGCCGGCAAGGAAAAGATCGCCGAGATCATCCAGGCCAATTCGGCGCACAAGAAAGGTCCATTCGTCGCGCTGAACTGCGGCGCCATTCCTTCCGAACTGATCGAGGCCGAACTGTTCGGTTCCGAAGCCGGTGCCTATACCGGTGCCAACAAGGCCCGCGAAGGCAAGTTCGAGGCCGCCGATGGCGGCACCTTGTTCCTCGACGAAATCGGCAACCTGTCGCTGACCGGGCAGATGAAACTGCTGCGGGTGCTGGAAACCGGGCGCTTCGAGCGGCTGGGCTCCAACCGCGAACGACAGGTCAAAGTGCGTGTGGTGAGCGCTACCAATGCTGATCTGCCGGCGATGATCCGCGCAGGCAGCTTCCGCGAGGATCTCTACTATCGCCTCAACACGGTCGAACTCAGCCTGCCGGCGCTGGCCGAACGCCGCGAGGACATCCTGCCACTTGCGCAGTACTTCCTCGCCGACGGCAAGCCGCTGTCGGCGCCGGCGTTGCAGGCGTTGCAGCGTCATAACTGGCCGGGCAATGTGCGCGAGCTGCGCAATGTGATCCAACGCGCCGCCCTGCTTGCGCAAGGCCCGCGCATCGAAGTTGCAGACCTGAACCTGCCACGCGCGCCAGCACGTCCTACCGCACCTGCCGACGAGCCCGATCGCGAACACATTGTCAGCGCCTTGGAACGTGCTGGCGGCGTCATTGCCCAGGCCGCCGCCGAGCTGGGCCTGAGCCGACAGGCGCTGTACCGCCGCATGGACCGCCACGGCATCCCGCGCGAGTGAGCACCGACCAGTGAAAACGCGTTCCTTCACCTTCACCCTGTTCCTGCGCCTGCTGCCGGTGCTGGCGCTGGCTGCGGCCTTGCCGTGGTTCCTGGCCTACTGGATGGATCGCGGCTGGGTGGTGGTGAGCGTGTCCACCCTCCTGCTGCTGGCGGCGATGTGGTGGGCCCTGAGCCGCGCCACCGCGCCGATCCGCTCGCTGCTGCGGGCGCTGGCAGGTACCACCAGCAGTTATCGCGATGGCGAGTTCAACTTCGGCGTGCATTGGCGCGGCCATGACGAATTCGCCCAGCTGGTGCAGGCCCATGCCGAGCTGGGTGATGTGCTGCGCGAGCAACGGCAATCGCTGGTGCAGCGCGAGCTGCTGCTCGACACCATGGTGCAGAACACGCCGGTGGCGATGCTGCTGCTTACCGATGGTGGCGATGGCGTGCAACGGGTGACCTTCTCCAATACCGCCGCGCGCAAGCTGCTGCACGGTGGTTGGAAGCTGGAAGGCCAGCGCATGCATGAGCTGCTGGAGAACATGCCGATCGAGCTGCGCAATGCCATCGCCCGTGGCGGCGACAGCCTGTTCGCGGTGCGCGACCCTGACGCGGCCGAAGACGATGATGACGACGAGCAGATCTATCACCTGTCGCGCCGCGCCTTCCATTTGAATGGTCGCCCGCACGAATTGCTGCTGCTGCGCCTGCTCACCGCCGAGCTGCGCCGCCAGGAAGTGCAGACCTGGAAGAAGGTGATCCGCGTCATCAGCCATGAACTCAATAATTCATTGGCACCGATTGCCTCGTTGGCGCATTCCGGCGCCGAGCTGGTGCGACGTGGCCGCCATGATCGCCTCGAAGACATCTTCGGCACGGTCGAAGAACGCGCGCGTCATCTGGAAGGCTTCATCCGTGGCTATGCGCGCTTTGCCAAGCTGCCGCAACCACAGCTGCAGACCGTTGCCTGGAGCCAGTTCCTGCATGGCCTGCAGCAGCAGATCCATTTCCGCATGGCGCCGATGGTCGACGAGCAGTACAGCCGCCTGGATCAATCACAGTTCTCGCAGGCACTACTGAACCTGCTGAAGAATGCGCACGAAGCGGGCGCCGACAACGGTGCGCCGGATGATTCGGTGGAAGTGCGTATCGCGCGGCTGCCCAACTGGCTGCGCATCGAAGTATTGGATCGCGGCACCGGCATGAACGAGGCGGTGCTGCAGAACGCATTGATGCCGTTCTATTCGACCAAGCGCAATGGCACGGGTCTGGGTTTGGCATTGACCCGCGAGATCATCGAAGCGCACGGCGGTCGCATCTCATTGCAGAACCGCAAGGACGGCGGCCTGTGTGTGGCGATCCTGTTGCCGCACGACTAAAGCAATGCCTTTTGTAGGAGCGGCGTAAGCCGCGAAGCGGACACTGCATCCGATACAGTTACACCGAAGATCTGAAGTAACCCGGCTTCGCGGCTTACGCCGCTCCTACAAAAGCTTAAGCCGCTCCCACAAGGAATGGCTTGTACCTATGCCAACTGCCGCTGCATCGCCAGCCGCAGCTCCATTGGAAAACCTGCCGCGGCCTCCGCCGCCATCACTTCGCGCATGCCCGCGCTCCATGCATGCGATGGCCATTCGCTGAAGCCCTCGCTGGCATAGAAAGGCGCATTCCAGGCCACGTCGCCCAGAGTGGTAAGCACCGCCCGGTGATGTCCGGATGCCCTCGCCTGCTGCAATGCGTGCCGCAGCAAGGCACGGCCCAGGCCTTTGCGGCCATGCGCCGGTGCAACGTCCATCTGCTGGATATGGAAATCCTCACCGAGTACGCCTGCCATCAGATAGCCGGCCAGTTGCTGGTCACTGACGACCACCCACAGCATTCCGCGCTGCCAGGCCTGCGCGAACAACGCTGGTTCGGTTGGGCTCGCAGCAAATACCGCAGCGGCAGGATGTCCCCGCAGGCGCTCGCCCGCCTGCGCTTCGATCAATGGCAGCAGCGCGAGCTCATCGCGCTGCGGCAACCTTGGCTCAGGACTTCTTGACAGGACGCGTCCAGCCTTCAAGCGTCTGCTGGCGTGTGCGTGCCAGCGTCAATTTGCCCTCCGGTGCGTTGCGGGTGATCACCGAGCCGGCACCAATCGTAGCGCCGTCCTCGATCGTCACCGGCGCTACCAACGAACTGTTGGAGCCCACGAAGACCTTGTCGCCAATCGTGGTCTGGAACTTGTTCACGCCATCGTAGTTGCAGGTGATGGTGCCGGCACCGATATTGGTGCCGCTGCCGATCACCACATCACCAAGATAGGTGAGATGGTTGGCCTTGCTGCCTTTGCCCAACGTCGCCTTCTTGGTTTCCACGAAGTTGCCAACATGCACGCCATCGGCCAGCACGGTGCCCGGACGCAGGCGTGCGAACGGGCCAATCTGGGCCGCTCCTTCACTGATGACCCCTTCCAGATCGCAGTGCGGGCGCACTTCGGTGCCGGCACCGAGCTTGACGTCCTTCAGCCGCACGAAAGCACCAATGCTGACGCCATCGCCCAGCTCGACCTCGCCTTCCAGGATTACGTTGGCGTCGATCTGCACATCGCGACCGACCTTGACCGTACCGCGCTGATCAAAGCGCGATGGATCCAACAGCCGTGCGCCCTGCTCGCACAGCGCCTTGGCCGCACGCAGCTGCCATGCCCGCTCCAGTTGCGACAGCTGCCACGGGTCGTTCGCACCCTCGGCTTCCTGCGCATCGGCAACCAGCACCAGTTCGGCTGGCGCATACTCGTTGGCAGCAGAAGCGAACACGTCAGTCAGGTAGTACTCGCCCTGCGCGTTGCTGTTGGACAGGCCCGACAGCCAGCGACGCAGCGCTGTTGATTCGGCGGTGATGATGCCGGTGTTCACTGTGCGGATGCGCTTCTGCTCGTCGTTGGCATCCTTCTGCTCGACGATGGCCGCGACCTTGCCTTCGGCATCGCGGACGATGCGGCCATAACCGTTGGGGTCATCCAGCTCGGCGACCAACACTGCCAGACGCGGACCATTCTTCAGCAGCGCGCTCAGCGTTTGTGCGCGCATCAACGGTACATCGCCGTACAGCACCAGCACCTGCGCGGTATCGGGAACCTGTGGCATCGCCTGCTGCACGGCGTGGCCGGTGCCCAACTGCTGGCTCTGCTCGGCCCACAGCAGGTCCTGTTGATCTACGAAGGCAGCACGCACGGCTTCACCACCGTGGCCGTAGACGACGTGGATGCCGGCCGGCTGCAGTTCGCGTGCGGTAGCAATCACATGCGCCAGCATCGGCTGGCCGGCGATGGGTTGCAGCACCTTGGGCAACAGCGATTTCATGCGCTTGCCCGCGCCGGCGGCGAGGATGATGACGTGCAGCGGCTGGGTCATGCCTGGAACTTCCTTCGAGAGTCTCTGGATTCTAAGCGCATGGGGTTAGCATTGCAGGCCAACCGCCGGAGCCACCGATTCAATGAGCCTGTTCCGCCAAGGCAGCCAGTACATCGCCATTGGCCTGTTGCAGCTGCTGCTGGACTGTGCTGTTTTTGTGGCTGCGACTGCACTGGGCATGCCTGTGGCGCCGGGAAACCTGCTCGGCCGAACCAGCGGCGCCCTGCTCGGCTTCTGGCTCAACGGCCGCTACACCTTTGCCACGCAGGGTGAACAGCGCCACGGCTGGAAACGTTTTGCGCGCTTTCTTGCGCTATGGCTGCTGCTGACCGTGGTCAGCACCTGGTTGATCGAATGGGTAGCGCAGTCGCTGGGCCTGCAATACGCATGGCTGGCCAAGCCGCTGGTCGAGGTGGGCCTGGCCGGCGTGAGCTTCCTGCTGCTGCGCCAGGTGGTGTATCGATAACCACCTGTAGTGCCGAGCCATGCTCGGCAGGGGGCCTTTTACCGGCAAGCCCAACCTGTAGTGCCGAGCCATGCTCGGCAAAGGGCTTTACCAGCAAACCCAACCTGTAGTGCCGAGCCATGCTCGGCAGGGGGCTTTGCCGATAAGGCTTCTGCCGAGCAT
>NZ_JBRREF010000041.1:0-41138 GCF_056760135.1 Stenotrophomonas sp. STEN023
CCCCCGGCGCGCCCGCGTCCCCCCCCCGCGCCCCGCCCCCGCCCCCCCCCCCCCCCCCCCCCCCCCCCCCCCCCCCCCCCCCCCCCCCCCCCCCCCCCCGCTCCTACAAAAGGCAGGGCAAAGCGAGGCCTAATGCAGCCTCGGCCTTTCTCCACCCAGTTCAACCAGACGTTCGCGGATGCTGACGGCATCGGCGGCTTCCGGCGCCATTTTCAGGTAGCGCGCCAGGTCGGCGCGGGCACCGGCCAGATGTTCCAGCTGCATGTAGGCCAGGCCGCGATCGCGTACCGCATCGGCCTGTTCGGGGGCCAGTTTGAGGATGCGGTCGGCACTGCGCGCGGCGCGGTCCCATTCGCCGCGTTCGGCATAGACACCGTGCAGGTTGCGCAGCATGCGCATCAGGATGGCGCGGTGTGGGGCCGGGTCGAGAATCTGCGCCAGCACGCTGTCATCGGGCGTTTCGCCGCCCAGATTGCTGCGTGCGCGCTCGCGGAGTTCGTCCACGCCCAGCGGACGGCCACCATTGAACGGGTCCATGATCAGCACGCCGTCTTCCACCGGCAAGCGCACCAGGAAATGGCCGGGGAAGGAAATGCCTTCCAGCGGCAGACCGAGCCTGCGTGAGACTTCGATCTGTACCAGCGCCAGCGAGATAGGGTTGCCCAGGCGGCGCTCGAACACCTCGTTGAGGTAGCTGTTGCGCGGGTCGTAGTACTCGTCGTTGTCGCCGCTGTAGCCCACTTCGTTGAACAGGTGGTTGTTGATGGCGGCGACCTTGAGCGGCCATTCGCCGATGGCGTCCACCTCCACCCGCAGGTGGTCGGCGTGGGCCTGCAGCACGCGGTCGTAGGCGGCGGGGTCGAGTTGCGGGTATTCGTCGCGCGCGATCAGCAAGGCGGTCGGCAGCAGCGGCAATGCCTCATCGGGCAAGCCGGCCAGTTCTTCCCACTGCGGCAGGGTGATGCGTGTTTCTGACATGCCCCCAAGACTGGCGGCAAAGCGGCGCCGGTTCAAGGGCGCCGCTGTTCAACATGTGCGTCTCAGTCAGTTGCCAGTCGTGATGCCGGGTCCGAAGGTCAGCTCGGCACCGTCTTCCAGCTTGAGCTTGGCGGCTTGGCCGGCATTGAGCTCCAGCACGTACAGGGCCGGGTTGAAGCTGGGATAGGGCGGGCACATGTCGCCAGCCGAGCACGGCGGCACATCGCGCTGCTGGCCGACCAGGCGGCGCTGGCTGTCGAAATAGAGGATGTCGAGCGGGATCCTGGTGTTCTTCATCCAGTAGGCCTGCGGTTCCTCGCGATCGTGGACGAACAACATGCCGTGGTCGGCGTCCATCTGGTCGCGGAACATCAGGCCGCGGGCGCGGGTTTCGTCGTTCTGGGCCAGTTCCACGTTGTAGCGGGTGCCGGCCAGTTCCACCCAGTGCTTGCCGTCGGCGCTGGCGCAGCCGGCCAGAGCGAGCAAGGACAGGGCAAGGAGGGTGCGCAGGAAGGATGTGGGCATGGTTGGGATTGGCAGAGAAAGAGAACTGTCGGATTGGCTGGGGGAGTCAAAAGCTTGCCCCCATCCGCCCTTCGGGCACCTTCCCCCGTAAACGGGGGAAGGGCGAATCAGAAGCAAGCGCGGTTACAGCACCTGCGGCGGCTCGCCGCCGATGATGACTACGTCAGCCGGGCGGCGGGCGAACAAACCTACGGTGACGACGCCGGGAATCTGGTTGAGCTGCTGCTCCAGCTTCACCGGGTCGGTGATGGCCAGGTTGTGCACGTCCAAAATCAGATTCCCGTTGTCGGTGACCACGCCGTCGCGCCACACCGGCTGGCCGCCGGTCAGGGCCAGGATCTCGCGGGCGACCAGGCTGCGTGCCATCGGAATCACCTCCACCGGCAGCGGGAACTTGCCCAGTACCTTGACCTGCTTGCTCGGGTCGACGATGCAGACGAACTGCTTGCTGGCCTCGGCGATGATCTTTTCGCGGGTCAGCGCGGCGCCGCCGCCCTTGATCAGATTCTTGTTGCCGTCGCACTCATCGGCACCGTCCACATACAGCGACAGGCCGCCGGTGTGGTTCAGGTCCAGTACCTCGATGCCGTGGCCTTTCAGAAGGGCTGTGCTCTGGTCGGAGCTGGAGACCGCGCCTTCGATCTGGTCCTTGATGCGGGCCAGGGCTTCGATGAAGTAGGCAACGGTGGAGCCGGTGCCGACACCGACGATCATTCCCTTCTGCACGTACTCGATGGCTTTTTCGGCGGCCAGGCGCTTGGCTTCAGACATGGTGGGCTCAATCAGGTTGGAAAACAGGTTTTGTGGGGGGGGGGGGGTGGGTGTTTTTTTTTTTTTGTGTTCTCCATTTTTTTTTAAATTTTTTTTGTGGGGGGGCGCCCCCCCCCCCCCCCCCCGTTTTATTTATCTTTTTTCCCCGCGGGGGGCCCCCCCCCCCCCCCACAACAGCGTTGGTCAGTCACGTCGTTGCTGGAACAACCAGTCGCGCCACCAGTTGCCAGGGTGGATATCGGCCGGCGGTGTGTGCGGCAGCGCTTCGTACTCCCTGAGCTGTATCTGCTTGCCACCGGCTGCAAGGACCGCCGCGACAAAGCGCTTGTCGGCGGTGATCGGGTTCTCGTCATCGGCATTGCCATGCATGGCCAGCACCGGCAGGTTCTTGAAGGCGGCGGCATGCTCGTCGGCCGGCGCAATGCCGGAGATCGGCACGATGGCGGCCAGCAGGTCAGGCTGCAAGGTAGGCAGCAGCCATGCCGCTGACCCGCCCATCGAGAATCCAATCGCATATATCCGGGTGCTATCGACGGGATTGTCGGCGGTGATTTCATTGGCCAGCTCGAGCGCGGCGCTGAGCACCGGTGATGCTTGCGCATGTTGATCCGCTGAGGCAGGGCCGTAATTCGCGCTGCGCTCAGGGAACTGCGGTACCAGCACGTAGGCGGGGTAGTGCTGCCGGATTTCAGGCATCGCCCAGCTTTTGGCCAGACGGTCGAGCTGGCTGCTGTTGTCCCTGCCTATGCCGCCGGAGCCGTGGAGCTGGATGACCAATGGGTAGGTCGTGCCGGCTTGCAGTGTCGAAGGGCGTAGCAGTCGATAGGGAATGACCGCTCCGTTGTCCGAGGTGAAGCTGCCGGTCTCGAATTGGCCGGTATCGACCGACGCAACTACTTCCTTGCCCAGTGGTGCGACACCGCCGACCCGCTCGGCAGCGGCGCCGCCATGCGCGCACGCAGCGAGCAGGCCGAAGGCGAATGCCAGGCGACGGTTGCGCATGTTTGATCGTCCCGGTTTGAGTGCCGGCCATTGTAGGGCCGACATTTCGAGCGGCGCCGCGAGATTTACTCATGGCAGCCATGAATCGCGTGGGACGTTGTAGGAGCGGCGTAAGCCGCGAAGCTGGTGATCCAGACTCCAAGGTATGCCCGTGTACAGCGACGGCAGGATTACCAGCTTCGCGGCTCATGCCGCTCCCACAGGCGTGGCATTGAGCTAGCATCTGCACCATCGGGTGCCCAGGGACTGGAAAGCATGAGAAATGCCGTGATGCGCGGGCTGCTGCTGGCCACGCTGCTACATCTGGGCGGTGCGCCTGCATTGGCTGCGCCCGGCAAGCTGCTGGAGGCGATTGCCACTGACGGTGCGCCTGCAGGCGCCAAGGCCTGGCGTATCCGTTACGAGACCACCGATGTCGATGGTGATCCCACGCAATCCACTGGCGTGCTGATTGCACCGGACGGGCCCAGCCCGGTGCAGGGGCGCGATATCGTTGCCTGGGCGCACGGTACGGTGGGTATCGATTCGGCCTGCACGCCGATCCGCACCCTGGACCAGATCCCCGGGCTGGCCGATATGCTGGCGCGCGGCTGGGTCGTCGTGGCCAGTGACTACCCGGGGTTGGGTACGCGCGGGCCGCACGCCTATCTTGCTGGCGATGCTGCCGCTGCCGCGGTATTGGACTCGGTGCGCGCAGCGACCGGTCTCGTCGCTGCCGGTGCAAGCCGCAGCTTCGCGGTGTGGGGACATTCTCAGGGCGGGCATGCAGCATTGTTCAGTGCGCAACGGGTGCGCAGCTATGCGCCGGATCTGCAGTTGCAGGGCGTGGTTGCGGTGTCGCCGCCTACCGATCTGGCGGCCAATATGCAGCGCGCCGATGCGACGGTACGCGGGTTGTTGACCGCGTTTACTGCCCGCAGTTGGTCCAAGGTTTACGGCGTCGATCTGGCCACCATCGCCAACAAGACAACGCGTGGCGTGATCGAGCGTGCTACCAGCGGCTGCGAGGGCGATCCGTTCTCGGCAGCGGCGCTGGTGCGCCTGCTGCGCTTGCGCGCGCGCCTCGGCAGTCTGGATCTGAGCGGGCGCGCGCCTTGGGATGGCTTGATGGCACGCAATTCGATCACGGCGCTGGCCGCCGGTTCGGCACCGCTGTTGCTGGTGCAATCCGACGCCGACGGCCTGGTCGCGACGCCGGTCACTTGGAACTTCTTCGAGCAGACCTGCAAGCGCGGTGCTGCCGTGAACTACCTGCGCCTGCCAGACACTGGCCATGCCACCACCGCGATTGCCTCGGCGGATCGTGCCATCGCCTGGATCGCCGAGCGCTTCAGCGGGCAACCGGCTGGCAGCGATTGCGGGCAGGCGATGAGCGCCGGCACAGCTGCCAGCGGATAATGCCGGCTGCATGTGTTGAAGAGCCTGTCCAGGCAGCGGGGCATCCCGCTGCGATTCCGATAATGGAGACGTCGTCATGTCGCTGGTTCTCTACGGTCATCCGTTCTCCTCGTACACGCAGAAGGTATTGATAGCGCTGTACGAGAACTCCATCGTTTTCGAGTTCCGCGAGCTCGGCCCTGATACGCCTGAGCACATCGGCCAGTGGCTGCAGCATTGGCCGCTGGGCAAGTTCCCGCTGCTGCTCGACGGCGAGCGCGGTGTCGTGGAAACCAGCATCATCATCGAATACCTGCAGCTGAAGCATGCCGGACCGGTGCGATTGCTGCCCGAGGATCCGATGCAGGCGCTGGACGTGCGCTTTCATGATCGTTTCTTCGATCTGCATGTGATGAGCCCGGTGCAGCACGCAGTGGATGGCGCGCTCAGTGGCGATGATGGCAAGCGCGACGAAGCTCGTGCTTTCAGCGTGCAGAAGCTGGAACTTGCCTACGCTTGGCTGGAAACCCAGCTGCCGGGCTGCCGATGGGCCTGCGGTGATACCTTCACGCTGGCCGACTGTGCGGCGGCGCCTTCGCTGTTCTATGCCGACTGGACGCACCGCATCAGCGATGACTACCCGCTGCTGCTGGGCTACCGCCAGCGCCTGCTGCAGCGCCCGTCCTTCGCGCGTGCGGTGGATGAGGCACGCGGCTACCGCCATCTGTTTCCCTTGGGTGCGCCCGATCGTGATTGATTCCCCGCGCCGAGCCTGGTACTCGCGTTATCCGTGGTCGGTTGTGATCCGCATTGCGGCTTTCGTCACGCCCTTGCTGGCGCTGCTGCTGTACGCACGCATGGCCGTCGCGTATGCGTCCACGCAACAACATCGCGGTGATACCGGTCTGGGCATCGCCTTGCTGTTGGGCGCTGTTGCACTGCTGATGCTGGTTGGCTTTTTCGTGGATGCGGTGTTGCAGTTGGTGCGCGGGCGCCACTGGAACTGGATCACCGATGCGCTGATCCTGGGCATGCTGTTGATGCCCTTCGGCTGGGTGGCGTGCAACTGGTTCGGCGTGCATGAATCGCTTGCCTGTCGCGCGCCGATCAGCCTGTTTGGTGCTGTACTGGAACTGCTCTCGCTCTGAATCCGGGCAACCCGCATTGTCAGCCGGCTGGCGGGATCAAGCGCTACCGAGCTTGGCCCAGCGTCCACCCTCACGCAGCGACACCTCGAAGCGCGCCCACTGCCGCAGTTCGGCGGCGGTTGCGTGGCCGATATCGCCAATGCCGTCCCCGGCCACCACCGCAAACACCAGGCGGTCAGCAGAAGGGCCGGAGAGGGCCGGTGTTACCGAAACACGGCGCACGCTCCAGGCACGGCCCAGGCGGCCATTGCTGTAGCAGCGACCTGGCTCAATCAGTTCCGGGTGCAAGGCATCGCGTTCGGCGTGCTGTTTGGCCAGCTCCAGCAGCTCGGTCAGGTTCTCGTCGGTGATATCGACGAAGGAATTGAGCTGGCCGATGGCGGCGTGGAAGTCTTCCTGGGTCAGATCCACATGGCGTTGCGAGGACGGCATGGTCACAGTCTGCTGGCGGCGCCGATGCAGGTGCACCGGATAGCGGCGCCATGCGAAACAGGCGTTGAACACAACCCCGGCCAGCAGGATGGCGGCGACATTGATCGCCACCGGTGTGAGCAGGTAGTGGTAGCCGAGTGCGTGCACATCGGCGCCGCCAATCACAGCAGCAAGTGCGGTGGCACCGCCGGGTGGATGGATGCAGCGCAGGTAGTGCATTGCACCGACCGCCAGGCCCACGGCGAGCGCGCCGGTCCAGGCCTGCTCGGGGAACATCAGCTGGCAGCTGACGCCGATGAAGGCCGATACCAGATGGCCGGCAATCACCGCCCACGGCTGTGACAGGGCGCCATGCGGCACGGCGAACACCAGTACCGCGCTTGCACCCATCGAAGCCAACAGGATTGCGCCGCCGGCATGGTTGAAGCCACCCGGGAAGAACGAATGGGTGATCTGGTAGACCACGCTGATGCCGATCAGCGCGCCCAGTGCCGAGATCCATTTCTCCCCGTGGCTGGTCTGGTTGCGCTCGATGCTCAACCAGTTACGGAGGGGATGCAGGGGTTTGCTGCTGGACGTCATGGCAGTGGGTGGGCTTTGGCAAGGCCATTTTGCCGGTTTTCCCGCTCGCCACATGAGTCCGGATGAGTTCATTGGCCGCTGGCTGATGTGGATTTATTTGGTCGTTATGCCTTGGTTGCAGGCGTCGGACTGCTGAGGCGTTAGGATGCCTTGCCTTCCTTCGCATGTTTGTACTGATGATCTTTGGACCGGTGATCTCGTGGCCATTCCTGCTGCTGGTGTTCGTGCTGCCGTTGGTAGGCGCCGCAGTTGCGATAAGCCTGCTTGTGCAGGCCTGGTATTTCCATAGGTACGGCGAAGGCGGTTGGCGCGCATTCTTCAGTTGGAAGGTAAGGGTAAGTACCGGATTCGTTCTGCTGGTCGCGGCCTGGGTGGGCCTGCTCGGCTACAAGCTGGCCCAGTTCAAACGGGAGTTCGACATTGAGAGCTGGCAGCGGCATAGCCGCGCACAGTTCGTGCTGGAGCGGGATTTCCAGTACGGCGAGTTCCTTGTTCCCAAGGGGACGTTGGTCAATCGCTACGATGTATTCGACAACGGCGATCCGCAACGTGCACTTGGCTTGCGTGGCCTGGATGCCCTGCAGTTCAGTGCTCCGGTGCTGTTGGCTGGACTCTGGGTCGAGGCATTGGAGACAACGCCGGGGCGGATGCGGCTGGCCATCGATCAGCGCATCAGCCCGGTATATCGCACCGACCCTGATACCGGTGATTGGGTCATCGACCAAGCGCGCCCCTTCATTGACTGCAAGGCCGGCGAGAACGTCTGGTTCAATGCGCCGTTGATCGACTATGACATCCAGGCCGAGTTCCTCGTCGGCGAGCCGGACGGCGCGACGGCGCGTTTCAGACCCAGCCAATGGCAGTTCACGCATTGTGAGAGCGATTGGCTGCCGATGGAGATCAAACCGGCCTTTGCCGAGCCGATGCCGGCGGGCGCGACGCGGCAGGTGTTCCTTGACCAGGATTGAGAGCTACGGTTTTACGCAGTTTTGATGCCGGAACCAGCCTGTCGCCATCGTCGGTTTATGCCCGGGGCGTGAACAATTCCGCATCGCCGCGCAGTTCGCGCGGCAGCATTCGGACAGTCCATGAAACGCTCACGTTCTTCGCTGTACTTCGTTGCATTTGTTGCCCTGACCGCCAGTGCGAATGCATTGGCCCTCGACACCAGCGGCAGCGCCGCCTTGACCAGCGACTATGTCTGGCGCGGTTCCACCCAAAGCCAGGGTGACGCCGCCGTGCAGGCCGGTTTCCGCGTTACCGGCGATAGTGGTTTCTACGCCTCGGCCTGGGGGTCCAACGTAGAGTTCGCACCGCAGACACATGCCAGCAGCGAGCTGGACTTCGTTGTGGGTTGGAACGGGAAGTTGGCCGATGACTGGGCATTGGATGCCAACCTGCTGCACTACCGCTACCCGGCAACGACAGTCGATCTGAACTGGACCGAGCTGAACACCACGCTGACCTGGAAGGATAACTACTGGCTGTCGCTGGCTTGGTCGCCGGAGGCGCTCGGCACCAAGCAGGATGGTCTGTACGCCCAGTTGGGCGCGCGGATGCCGCTGTCACCGCAGCTGCGTCTTGAGGCTGCCGCTGGTTGGTACCAGCTGCAGGATGTCGTGGGCGGTGGTTATGCGCACGGACAGGTCAATGCGATATGGGCAGTGGCAGCGCCGATCGAACTGCGGCTGAGTGGGCACTTCACCGATCAGCACGCGCGTGATCTGTTTGGCGATCAGGCCGCCGGCACGCGCTGGGAGGCTGCCTTGCAGGCATCGTTCTGACGGGGCGCAGCTTTGTGGGGGCGCGCCGCTCTTGTAGGAGCGGCGTAAGCCGCGAAGCTGGGAATCGTTGGTAACCAGTTGCTCTGCGATCTGATGGTGTGTGAGCTTCGCGGCAGATGCCGCTCCCACAAAGGGCGTGGTGTCCCCGTAGGAGCGGCGTCAGCCGCGAAGCCGGCGGTCGTTGGCAGCCCGTTGCCTTGCGATCTTGTGGTGTATGAGCTTCGCGACTGACGTCGCTCCCACAAGAAAGCGTCGGCTGCGACTTTTGTGGGAGCGGCATCAGCCGCGAAGCTGGCATCAATGAGCAGCCATCTCGATTGCGATCTGGTGATCCATCAGCTTCGCGACTTACGTCGCTCCTACAAAACGGCGTTGGTGCCGATCCGTTAGCGGCTTTCGGCTGGTGCATGCGCTTTGACGCTGCTTCGACCTTGCTTCCTGCTACCAGCGAAGGTCAAAGAGAGATGGACGCAGGCGATAAGCGCGATGACCATGGCAGCTTCGCCGCTGCTGGCCAGGAACGCCATAAGCAAGCCAATGAAACCAAAGATTGAAAGCGCGTCGAACAGCAAGCGACTGAAGCGCCATGCGGCAACCAGGATCAGCAGATACATCGCCGCTGGTAGTGCTGGCGTCCGGGCCATGAAGTAGAGGATTTCCATCTCGGGCATGCATGCTTGGTGGGTTGTTGGTGACGAATTCTAGGTGGGCCGCATGTGCTGGATATGCGCCCAATGTGAAGCCAGTTTGAAGTGGTTAGCGCCTGCATTTGGCGGCTTGAAAGTGCTGGAAATCCGCAGCCAGCAGCTGTTAGCTTTCGCCATCCAGCACACACTGCCAAGGCGAACTTTGACTTCTTCCGAACGAACCAATTGGCCGCGTAAACTGCGCATCGTCCTGCTTTTGGCGGTGCTGGTGTTGGCCGGCAGCTGGCTTTGGCAGCAACCCTTCAGTGTGGTGGCCCGCGAAGGCTGGAAGTTGTCACGCCAGCCGGCGCCAATCGCGATAGTCGTGCCGGTGCAAGGCATCAAGCCGCGGCAGATCGCCGATACCTTCGGCGCACCGCGTGGCCGTGACCGCAAGCACCATGGCGTGGATATCTTCGCCAAGCGCGGTACGCCGGTGGTCGCTGCCACCCAGGGCGTAGTGGCGTCGGTACGTGACAGCGGCCTGGGCGGGCGCCAGGTGTGGGTGATCGGGCCGGCCGGGCAGCGGCACTACTACGCCCATCTTCAGGATTGGGCACCGGGGCTGGCCTATGGGCGCATCGTGCAGGCCGGTGATGTGCTGGGCTTCGTCGGTGACAGCGGCAATGCGCGTGGTACGCCGCCGCATCTGCATTACGGCATCTACGGCGGTGACGGCCCCTTCGACCCGCTGCCGCTGATGCATGCAGGGCAGCCGCGCAAGCGGTAAGGTACGCCCCCTGCAAGCCGCCTTCCCGCGGCGAGAGCTGTACTGAACGATGCTGATTGATCAATTCGACCGTGAACACCTGTGGCACCCCTATAGCGCCCTGGGCAGCCCGGTGCCGGTGCTCAAGGTTGCCCGCGCCGATGGCGTGCTGCTGCAGCTGGAAGATGGCACCCGGCTGATCGACGGCATGGCCTCGTGGTGGTGCGCCATCCATGGTTACAACCATCCGCAGCTGAACCAGGCGGTGGTTGAGCAGCTTGGCCGCATGTCGCACGTGATGTTCGGTGGGCTTACCCACGAGCCGGCCATCGCGTTGGGCAAGCAGCTGCTGCAGATCATCCCCAAGGGACTGGATGCGATCTTCTACGCGGACTCCGGTTCGGTGTCGGTGGAGGTCGCGCTGAAGATGGCGATCCAGTACCAGGTGGCGCGCGGCAAGCCTGGCAAGGGCAATATCGCCACCACGCGTTCGGGCTATCACGGCGACACCTGGAACGCGATGTCGGTATGCGATCCGGTTACCGGCATGCATGGCCTGTTTGGCACTTCACTGCCGACACGCCGTTTCGTGCCTGCGCCGCAGACGCGTTTCGGCGAGGAATGGGATCCGGCCGATACCGCACCGCTTGAGCAGCTGTTCGCCGAGAGTGCGGGTGAGCTGGCCGCCTTCATCATCGAGCCGGTGGTGCAGGGTGCAGGTGGCATGCGCTTCTACCATCCGCAGTACCTGCGCGAGCTTGCACGCTTGTGTCGCAAGCACGACGTGCTGCTGATCTGCGATGAAATCGCCACCGGCTTTGGCCGCAGCGGGCGATTGTTTGCCTGCGAGCACGCCGGCATCAGTCCCGACATCCTGTGCATTGGCAAGGCATTGACCGGCGGTTACATGACCTTGGCGGCCACGCTGTGCACGCGTGAGATCGCCGATGTGATCGCCAGTGCCGAGCCGGGTGTGTTCATGCACGGGCCGACCTTCATGGCCAATCCGCTGGCCTGCGCGGTTGCACTGGCCTCGGTGCAGCTGTTGCTGTCGCAGGATTGGCAGGGCAGGGTGGGAGCGATCGAGCGTCGTCTTGAAGAGAGTTTTGCGCCCGCGCGCGCCTTGCCGCAGGTGGCCGATGTGCGCGTGCTTGGGGCCATCGGTGTTATCGAATTGAAGGCATCGCTGCGGCTGGAACGCATCCAGCAACGGATGCTGGACCACGGTATCTGGATCCGGCCATTCGGCCGACTGGTCTATGTGATGCCGCCGTTTGTGATTGACGATGCACAGTTGCAGCAGCTGTGTGACGCCATGGTCGCGCTGGTGGCCAGCCTGCAGGAAGAGGATATGCGCGCATGAGCGGCAAGATCGTATTTGTCAGTGGCATCGATACCGAGATCGGCAAGACGGTTGTCACCGGTTGGCTGGCGCAGCAATGGGCGGTTCAGGGCGAGGACGTGATCACCCAGAAGCTGGTGCAGACCGGCTGCGTAGGTGCCTCCGATGACATCCTGCTGCATCGGCGCATCATGGGCACCGGCTTGTTTGAAGAGGACCGTGACGGCACCACGATGCCGGCGCTGTTCGCCTATCCGGCATCGCCGCATCTGGCGGCGCGGCTGGAGCAGCGGGCTTTGGATCTAACTGCCATCGAGTCTGCGACCGCGCGTTTGTGCGAGCGCTACGAGACGGTGTTGATCGAGGGTGCCGGTGGTTTGATGGTGCCGCTGACCGAGCAACTGCTGACGATTGATTACGTTGCGGAGAAGGGTTGGCCGTTGCTGCTGGTGACCTCCGGGCGCTTGGGTTCGATCAATCACACGTTGTTGTCGTTGGAGGCGATTGCGGCGCGTGGGATAGCCTTGCATGGCGTTGCCTGGAACAGCCGCGATGACAGCAGCGATGAGCTGATCGCGGCAGATAGTCGCGGGTTTATTCGTGATTGGGTGTTGGAGCGGTTCCCGGATTCGGCCTGGTATGACGTGCCGAGGATTGATCTGGGCTGATTGGGTTCTTGCGAGAGGCACCCATCCCCAACCCTCCCCTGCGCGTTGCGCAAGGGAGGGAGCTGATCGTGCAGCTCTGAGCTGTTGCTTGCGCTCCCTCCCTTTGCCGAAGGCAAGGGGAGGGTTGGGGAGGGGTGCTCCTGCTTCTGCTCCTGCTTCAGCCACTAAGGCCCTTACTTCCTCAGCTTGTAAGCCAACACATAATCGCCTGCCTTGGTCCCGGTCGATCCATGACCACCAGCCACCAGCAGCACCATCTGCTCGCCCTGGCTGTTGAGGTAGGTCATCGGCGTGGCCTGCCCACCGGCCGGAATACGCACATCCCACAGCACCTTGCCGCTGGCTAGATCGTAGGCGCGGAAGTTGTCGTCGGTGGCTGCGCTCATGAAGGCCACGCCGGTCGCAGTCAGCATCGGTCCACCAATGCCGGGCACGCCGATGCGTATCGGCAAGGGCAGTGGCGAGAGATCGCGGATGGTGCCGTTGCGGTGCTGGTAGGCGATCTTGCCGGTGCGCAGATCGGCGGCGGCAACCGTGCCCCACGGTGGCACCTGGCAGGGGACGCCAATGGGCGACATGAAGGGCGTCATTTCCACCGCATAATCGGCGCCCTTGTTCTCATTCAAGCCATGCTCGCCCTTGTTCATCTCGCGGCCGCTGGTCTCATGCTTGGGCACCAGCTTGGAGACGAAGGCCAGATAGGTGGGCATGCCGAACATCACCTGCCGCTGCGGGTCCACTGCCACGCTGCCCCAGTTGAAGGTGCCGAAGTTGCCCGGATAGATCAGGCTGCCCTGCAGGGTTGGCGGTGTATAGCGGCCTTCGTAGCGCAGCTGCCGGTACTGGATGCGGCACAGCATCTGGTCGATCAGGCTGGCGCCCCACATATCGGCTTCACGTAGCGGTTTGGGCTCGAAACTCAACGCGGACGCTGGTTGCGTGGGTGCGGCGAATTGGCCGGGAATATCCACGTATTGCGGTGCGGTGCGTTGGCTGATCGGCAGCAAGGGTTTGCCGTCGCGGCGGTCCAGCACGTAGACGTCACCTTGTTTGGTCGGCTGCACCAGCGCCGGTACGCGGCCTTGTGGCAGATCAAGATCCAGCAGTACCGGTTGTGCCGGAGTATCCATGTCCCACAGGTCGTGGTGCACGAACTGCTGCACCCAACGGACCTGGCCACTGCCGATGTCCAATGCCACTACCGATGAGGCATAGGTTTCTTCGGCCGGGCTGCGGTACATGCCGAGTTGGTCCGGGGTGCGGTTGCCCATCGGGAAGTAGGCCAGGCCCAGTGCTTCATCGGCGCTGGCCACCGACCAGCTGTTCGGCGAGCTCGGCGTATAGACCTGATTGGGATTGCTCGGGTCCAGCGGCGCTGTCTGGGTGGGGTTGCCCGAATCCCAGTTCCACAGCAGCTGGCCGTTGTGCACGTCGTAGGCGCGGATCACCCCGGAAGGCGAGTTGATCGCATAGTCGTCGTTGACCGCACCGGCGATGATGACCTTGCCACCCGCTATCAATGGTGGCGAGGTGGAGTAGTAATAACCGGCCTGTTTGAACGGCATGTTGTGCAGCAGGTCGAGCACGCCGTTATTGCCGAAGTCCGGGCAGTGCTGGCCGGTCTGCGCGTCCAGTGCATGCAGCTTGGCATCGGCGCTGGGCAGGAAAACGCGGCTGCGGCACATGGCCGCGCTTGTTGCTGCTGCAGCCGGGCTGGCAGCCGGCTCGGTGTAATACGACAGCCCGCGGCAGGTCTGGTGCTGGCGCTGCGGTTCCATGCCTGCGGCAGGATCAAACTTCCACAGCACCTTGCCGCTGTCCGCATCCAGTGCGAACGCCAGGCTGTGCGGCGTGCACAGATACAGGGTGTTGCCGATCTTCAGCGGGGTGACTTCGTAGGTGGTCTCGCCCACATCCTGCGGCAGGCGCACGTCACCGGTCTGCATCTGCCAGGCCAGCTGCAGCTGACCGACATTGGCCGGGGTGATCTGTGCCAGCGGCGAATAGCGCTGGCCGTAGCCACTGCGTCCGTAAGCCTGCCATTCGCCTTCCGGCTGCGCGGTGTCGCCCAGTGCCGGGTTGGCGTTGACGATGTCCATCGGCAGGCGGCCATCGATTTCATGCAGGTGGCGCGGGATGCCAGCGAAGGCAACCGCGGCCACGCCCAGCGAGACCAGCAGCACCGGCCAGCCGGCCGGACCGGTGTAGCCGCGCGGGCTGGAACGGCGCGAGGCTGGCAGGGCCATCAGCAGGCCGAGCAGGGCCGGTACGCCCAAACGGGTGGCCAACGGCCACCAGTACAGGCCGGCCTCCCACAGTGACCAGCCCAGCAGCACCAGCAGCCAGCCGGCGTACAGCCAGGTCGGCCAGCGCCGGTGTCGCCACAGGCCCCAGGCCACGGCCAATAGCAGCAGGCCGCTGAGCAGGTAGAACGGGCTGCCGCGCAGGGCCAGCAGCCAGCCGCCGCCTACCGTCAGGGCCAGGCCGAACAGGGCGGTCAACAACAGGGTCAGAACACGCATGGCGTCCCCGCAACTCCAGAATATGCGGCCATGCTGCGCCACGGCATGTCTGCATGGCGTCACGCGCGTTCTTAACATTCCCGCCGTAGAATCAGAGCCTTGTCGACTGGGGACTGAGCATGAGCATTCTGGATTTCATCAAGAAGGAACTGATCGAGATCATCGAGTGGACCGATGACTCGCGTGACACGCTGTCCTACCGCTGGCCGGACGAGGACCGCCAGATCAAGAATGGCGCGCAGCTGATCGTGCGTGAGTCGCAGACGGTGCAGTTCGTCGCCGCTGGCCAGTACGCCGATCTGTTCGGCCCGGGCAAACATACCCTGAGCACCCAGAACATCCCGGTGCTGTCGACCATCCTGTGCTGGAAATACGGCTTTGAATCGCCGTTCAAGTGTGACGTCTACTACCTCAACACGCGCCTGTTCACCGGCAACAAGTGGGGCACCTCCAATCCGGTGATGATGCGCGACGCCGATTTCGGCGTGGTCCGCCTGCGCGCGTTTGGTACCTATGATTTCCGCATCGTCGACCCGCCCAGGTTCCTCAAGGAAGTGGCCGGTACCGACCAGAACTTCCGCCTGGATGAGTTCGCCGACACCATGCGTTCGCGCATCGTCAGTGTGTTCACCGAGGCACTGGCCAGGGCCGGCGTGCCGGCGCTGGATGTGGCCTCGCGCTACTCCGAGCTGGGCGAGGCCCTGCTGCCGATCATCAACCCGGTGATGACCGACAAGTACGGCATCGAGATCACCAGCTTCATCCTGGAAAACGTGTCGGTGCCGCCGGAAGTGGAGCAGGCCATCGACAAGCGCTCCAGCATGGGCGTGATCGGCAACCTCAACGACTACGTGAAGTACCAGATGGGCCATGGCATGGGCGAGGGCGGCGAAGGTGCCGCTGCCGCTGCGGTGCCGGCACAGATGGCGATGGGCTTCGGCATGGCGCAGGAAATGATGCGCAACATGCAGACCGGCGCACCAGTGGTGCCCGGCGCGGCGGTACCGCCACCGTTGCCGGCTGCTGGTGATGCAGTGGCGCTGGACGTACTCACCCCCGAGCAGGCTGCACAGGCCTTGTCGGTATCGGTCGAGGACGTGATGGCGTCCATTGCTTCCGGTGACCTGAAGGCACGCAAGATCGGCAATGCCACGCGCATTGCCCGCTCGGCACTGGAAGAGTTCCTGCGCGGCTGATGAACAACGCAACAGTTGGCAAACATCCCTGCCCGGAATGCGGTGGGGATCTGCAATGGAATGCCGGCAAGCAAGCCCTGGCCTGTCCCTATTGCGGCACCATCGTGCCGCTGTCGGAGGCAGCCGCAGGCGTCGGCGATGGCAGTGGCGGCGTGGTCGAGCAGGATCTGCTGGCCGCCCTGCAACGGCTGCAGGACGAGGCGGCGCTGCCGCCGCCGTTGCCGCCGAAACCGCAGGGCGGCGTGGTCGGCATGCTGCAGAGCATGGCCGCCACCCCGGCCGAGCAACGTGGCTACGGTGCGCAGCCGCGCGAGGTGCAATGCCAGAGCTGTCATGCGATCTCGGTGTTCGTCGACCGCAAGGTCGCTGATCGCTGCGAGTTCTGCGGCTCGCCATCGATCATCGACCACGAGTCGCTGGGCGATGCGATCACCCCGCAGAGCGTGCTGCCGTTCAAGATCAGCGACGGCCAGGTGCGGGACATCATCCGCAAGTGGTACGGCACGCGCTGGTTCGCGCCGAGCAAGCTCAAGCGTGCGGCGCTGACCGATACGCTCAAGGGCATGTACCTGCCGTACTGGACATTCGACGCCCACGTTGCCGCACGCTGGACTGCCGAGGCCGGGCATTACTACTACGTCAGCGTCAGCTACCGCGATTCCAAGGGCAACACCCAGACCCGGCAGGAACGGCGCATACGCTGGGAACCCGCATCCGGTTCGCTGCAGCACTTCTTCGATGACGAGCTGGTGCCGGGCACGGTCGGCGTGCATCCGGAGCTGCTGGGCAAGATCGGCCGCTTCCCGACCACCAGCGACTTGAAGCCGTACACCCCCGAGTTCGTGCGTGGCTGGACGGTTGAGCGTTACCAGGTGGATCTGCGCCAGGCCGCGCAGAAGGGTGAGGCGCAGATGCAGGAGCAGACCCGCTACCTGTGTTCCGAGCAGGTGCCGGGCGATACCCAGCGCAACCTGCAGGTGCAGGCCAATTACAGCAAACGCACCTTCAAGCACATCCTGGTGCCAGTGTGGCTGGTCAGTTACACCTATGGCGCACGCAGCTTCCAGGTGCTGGCCAATGGCTATACCGGTGAACTGGCAGGTGAGCGCCCTTACAGCGCGTGGAAGATCTTCTTTGCGGTATTGGGGGGTGTGCTCGGCCTGCTGGTGCTGATGTACGTGCTGGGGATGGCGCAGTAAGCAGGCGCTTTTTGCTCAGGCAAACCTGCAACCTTCTGGCTCGGGTGTTCTGGCACCTGGCTCTTTTGTGGGAGCGGTATAAACCGCGAAGCAGGCACATCATCAGTTGGCATTGATGCCGATTGTTTGAAGACCATCAGCTTCGCGGCTTACGCCGCTCCCACAAGCAGTGATCTACTCGCCCAGGTGCAGCACTGGCACGAAACCACCGTAGACCAGTCGCTTGCCGTCGAACGGCATCGGGTTGGTGGCCGGGTCCATGCGTGGGTCTTCCATCATTTTCTGCATGCCGGCATCGCGGGTGGCCTTGTCCGGCCACTCTATCCACGAGAACACCACCGCTTCATCGTCCCTGGCCTGCACCGCGCGGTAGAAGTCGGTCAGGGTTCCGTGTGGCACATCATCGGACCAGCATTCGGTGACGCGCAGCGCGCCGAACTCGATGAACAGGGCATCGGCGATGTGTGCGTGCTCGATGAACCAGGCTTTGTTGGCCAGCGGTACGGCGGCCAGGAAACCATCGACGTAAGACATGGCGGACCTCGCGGGAGCGGCGGCCGTGGTGGCCACCTTCGGTGGAGACGGCGGATTCACTAGTAGTGGATTCTGCGCCCGGGAATGTTGCGGCCGTGCAAAATCCGTCGCTGCGCGGTTGCTGGCTGCCGTTATGCGGACTGGTGCGCAGATAGTGGATAACAAGACGCGTGTCCTGCATGGAGTGGAGGACGATTCGCGCTGGATTGACTTACGTCAGGGTCGCGCCGCCGGTGCTTGCCGACAATGGCGTTGTTCACAAGGGCGCGGGACATGAACAGGCTGGTTGAAGCAGATCCGCAGGAAGTCCTTACCGGTGCTCCCTCGCCCCCGTGGGCAGGGGGGCGGTGGGAAGGGGAATTCTTGCCGTCCCGGCACAGCTTGATATGGCTGAACCTGAGCAGATGAACGGCATCCGTTCAATGATTGGCGATTGCCGCCGCTATCGGGGAGTGCCTCATCCCGTGCTGGCGGCGTCAACGCCGCATGGCTACCTGAGGGCTTCCTTGTTGAAACACGTCCTGACCAGGCGCTTGCGTCCCAGCGCTCGCAGATGGCGGACGGGCGTTGTTCCCCGCATGCACTACCGGGCTGTGTCGCCAGGGCCGATCATCGGCGCTACGACAGCGGCTTGCGGTGCAGGCGATTGACCGTGTACCGCCAGCTGCGGCTGGCATCAGGAGAGTTGTGATGCAGTGTGTTTCCCGTAATGCATTGGCCACCGCGCTTGCCGCACTTTGCCTGCCAGCACTGGCCTGGGCACAGGACGCAACGCCGGCCACCAAGGTGTCGGCGCAGATATTCATCAACGCCAGCCAGCTCGATCGCGACGGTGTGACCACCGACGATGAAGGCCTGGCGATGGAGTTGAAGCGTACCTTCATCACCGTGGATCATCGTTTCAACCAGAACTGGACGGCGCAGGTGACCACCGACGTGCAGTGGCTGCGCAACAGCGACCCCACCGACGTGTGGTTGCGCCATGCCTACCTGCAGCGCAGCTTCGGCAAGGGCAACTGGCTGCGGCTGGGCAATGCGCCGCTGCCGTGGATCCAGCAGGAGTCGGCACGTGATGGTTATCGCTATGTCGACGGTGCATTGATCACCCGCAGCAAGATGGGCAATGCGGCCGATTACGGCGTGCACGGCCAGTACACCCGCGGTGACTTCACGTACGCCGCCTCGGTGGTTACCGGCGGTGGCTACCAGAAGCCGCGCCTGGGTGATCACCCGGACGTCGAAGTGCGGGTCGGCTGGGCAGCGGCCAAGGGCGTGGAGTTGGCACTGGGCGGTTATCGCGGTACCCGTGCACTGGATTCCGGTGACATGCCGCGCGAGCACACCGCACAGCGCTGGAATGCGATGGCCAGCTGGGTTGGCGAGCGCGGCAGGATTGGCGCGCAGTATTTCTATGCCGAGGACTGGACCCGCGTGGTCAAGCCAGGCAGCGACGACCAGCGTGGTTGGTCGGTATGGGGCAGCTACCAGATGAGCCCGCAGTACGCCGTGTTCACCCGTCACGAAGAAACCCGGATGAGCCTGGATATCAATCCGCTCAACCGCGAGCGTTATCACATGGTCGGTGTGGAGTGGAAACCGAACAAGTACCTGCGTCTGGCGGCAGTAGGCAAGCAGGTAACGCAGGAAACGGCGAGCAGCCGCAAGGAAAGCCACGAAGCTGGCCTGTGGGCGCAGCTGGCGTTCTGAGGGCATTGGAGCAACAGCTGCACGCTGGATGGCAGCGCGGAAGGTGGCCGCTCTGCTCCTCCCCCTTGGCGTAGCCAAGGGGGAGGTTGGGAGGGGGTTGGGTTTTGCTTGAGGCTTTGCGGTTGCTGCCAGGAGCACCCCTCCCCAACCCTCCCCTTCGCTACGCGAAAGGGAGGGAGTAGGGTGGCGTCGCGCGCTCCGCTCCTCCCCTTTGGCGCAGCCAAGGGGGAGGTTGGGAGGGGGGGGGGGCTTGAGGCGTTGCGGTTGTTGCCAGGAGCACCCCTCCCCAACCCTCCCCTTCGCTACGCGAAAGGGAGGGAGCAGGGCGCTTACTCGCCCTGGTATTGCTTCTCTTCAACCAGCGCCGAACCGGCCACGCGGTTGATTTCATTCTTGACCACGATGCGCTCGCCGTTGGTGCCGTATACGCCGCGCGCCAAGGTGATGAAATCGGCACCGAAATCCTGCGCCGCTTCCTTCTCGCGCAGGCGGTCCTGGATTTCCCACATGCGCTCGTTGATCGCCTTGAGCTGGTCCTTGAGCACGCTCAGTGACGGGCGTGCTTCCTGCTGCGACAGCCACAGCGGCCACAGGCCCTGCAGCTCGGTGCGGACGTTGGCCAGCTTGGCGGTATCGGTGATGCGCTCGGCCTTGATTTCGAGGATGGTGATCTTGTCGATCAGTTCGCCAATCGATACCGGGGTGAGTAGGGTCTGCACGAGGTGGCCGCCGTTGATTGCTGTAATGCCGCAATGATAGCGCCCCGGCAAAGGTTGCCAATGAACCGGTAATGGCGCCAAGGCAGCGGCGATGCGCACAATGCGGGCCCGTGCCGATCAGGAGTTGCCGATGATGCTGCGTTCTTTCGCCACCGCTGTATTGATGCTGGGCGCTGCCAGCGCGCAGGGCGCCGATGGCCTGCAGGGCGCATGGCAACTGCAGTCCGGGGAGTTCATCAATCCGGAAGGGGCGGTCGTGGATTACGCCAGCCAGAAGCTGGCCGGCAGCAAGGTCCTGGCCGATGGCCGGTTTGCGTTCACCACCACCAGCGATGGCAAGTTCTGGGCTGGCGGCTCCGGTACCTACCGCAGCGGCGAGGGGCAGTACGTGGAGACGCCGTTGATGGCCTCGTATCCGCTGGAGAACGGCGGCAGCTACAGCTTCCGTTACACCCTGGAAGGCGATGTGTGGACTTTGGAGCGTTGGGACGGCGAGCGCCGGGTTGAGCGCGAAGTGTGGAAACGCGCGCGCTGAGGGAGTTCGAGGCTGATGGTTTTGTGGGAGCGGTGTAAACCGCGAAGCCGATGGTCCATGGCGATCCGGCAATTCCATGCGCCGGAGATCCATCAGCTTCGCGGCTTACGCCGCTCCCACAAGCCACAACGCATGAATGCGGTGTTACTTCGCCGGGAAGCCGACGTCTTCCAGCGCCTTGGTGAAGCTGTCCAGCGGCTGGCTGGATTCGATCGTCACGTTCCTGCCGGGCAGGTCGATCTCGACCGTGGCGGCCGGGTCCACGGCCTTGAGCGCGGCGGTGACGCTGCGGGCGCAGCCGCCGCAGCTCATGCTTTCGATATGCAGTTTCATCGGGTTTCTCCATTGGGGAGGACACAGCGTGGACCTTCCCATGATGGCAAGGTCAAGCGCCCGATCCACGCTTGACCCTCCCATCGTTGGAAGCTTTAAGGTGGCTGCATTCATTGAAATGGAGACCCGCCGATGAGCAGCAGCGCCAGCCCAGGCAAGCACACGCCCGGCCCCAGCAGCGAAGACCTGACGATAGAAGGCATGACCTGCGCGTCCTGCGTGGGCCGCGTCGAGCGTGCGTTGAAGGCCATCCCCGGGGTCACCCAGGCCAGCGTCAACCTGGCCACTGAACGCGCCAGCGTTCATACCGACGGCAGCGTGCCGCGCGAGGCGTTGGTGCAGGCGATACACAAGGCTGGCTACGAGGTCAGCGCACCGGCCGCGCAGGAGCTGCTGATCGAAGGCATGACCTGCGCGTCCTGCGTAGGCCGCGTCGAACGCGCGCTGAAGGCGGTGCCGGGCGTGCAGTCGGCCAGCGTCAACCTTGCCACCGAGCGCGCCAGCGTGCAGGGCACAGCCGATCCTGCCGCGTTGTTGGCGGCGATCGAGAAGGCTGGCTATGCGGCAAGCATGGTCGGCAGCGCCGGCAGCAACGAGGATCAGCAGGCGCAGCGCCATGCCGATGAGCTGCGCGTGCTCAAGCGCGACCTGTGGCTGGCGGCGGCCTTGACCCTGCCGGTATTCCTGCTGGAAATGGGCGGGCATCTGGTGCCCGCTTTCCATCACTTCATCGCCGCCACGCTGGGCACGCAGAACAGCTGGCTGCTGCAGTTCGTGCTGACCACGCTGGTACTGGTGTTCCCGGGCCGCCGCTTCTACCAGAAGGGCATCCCGGCGCTGCTGCGCGCCGCGCCGGACATGAACTCGCTGGTGGCAGTGGGCACCTTGGCCGCGTTTGGCTTCTCGCTGGTGGCGACCTTCCTGCCGCGCCTGCTGCCGGCCGGTACGGTGAATGTCTATTACGAAGCGGCGGCGGTGATTGTCACCCTGATCCTGCTCGGCCGCGTGCTCGAGGCCAAGGCCAAGGGCCGTACCTCCGAGGCGATCAAGCGCCTGCTCAAGCTGCAGGCCAAGACTGCACGCGTGCGTCGCGATGGTGGCGTAGTCGAACTGCCACTCGCGCAGATCGCCAGTGGTGATGTGATTGAAGTCCGCCCGGGCGAGCGCATTGCGGTGGATGGCGAGGTGATCGACGGCGACAGCTACGTCGACGAGTCGATGATCAGCGGCGAGCCGGTGCCGGTGCAGAAAGCGCCGGGTAGCAACGTCATCGGCGGCACCGTCAACCAGACCGGTGCGCTGGGCGTGCGTGCCACCGCGGTGGGCGGAGCGACCGTGCTGGCGCAGATCATCCGCCTGGTTGAACAGGCGCAGAGTGCCAAGCTGCCGATCCAGACCCTGGTCGATCGCATCACCCTGGTGTTCGTGCCGATCGTGATGGGCCTGGCGGCGCTGACCTTCGCGGTATGGCTGATCTTCGGGCCGGACCCGGCGCTGACCTTCGGCCTGGTCAATGCGGTGGCGGTGCTGATCATTGCCTGCCCGTGTGCGATGGGCCTGGCCACGCCAACCTCGATCATGGTCGGCACCGGCCGTGGTGCCGAACTGGGCGTGCTGTTCCGCAAAGGCGAAGCACTGCAGCTGTTGAAGGAAGCGCAGGTGGTGGCGGTGGACAAGACCGGCACGCTGACCGAGGGCCGCCCGCTGTTGACTGACCTGCAGCTGGCAGCAGGCTTCCAGCGCAGCGAGGTGCTGGCACGCGTGGCAGCAGTGGAAGACCGCTCGGAGCATCCGATCGCCCGCGCCATCGTCACTGCCGCACAGCAGGAAAACCTGCAGTTGCCGGCCGTGGATGCCTTCGAATCGGTAACCGGCTACGGCGTGCGCGCGAAGGTGGATGGCGTGCGGGTGGAAGTGGGTGCGGATCGCTTCATGCAGACACTTGGCCTGGACGTGGCAGTGTTCGCTGCCGATGCGCAGCGGTTGGGCGAAGAGGGCAAGAGCCCCTTGTACGCGGCGCTGGATGGCCGCTTGGCAGCCATCATCGCGGTCTCCGATCCGATCAAGCACGACACCCGCGCCGCCATCGCCAGCCTGCACGCGCTGGGCCTGAAGGTGGCAATGATCACCGGCGACAACCGCCGCACCGCCGAAGCGATCGCGCGCCAGCTCGGCATCGATGAAGTGGTTGCCGAAGTGCTGCCCGAAGGCAAGGTCGACGCGGTGCGCCGGCTCAAGGCCAGCCACGGCCGCCTGGCCTATGTCGGCGACGGCATCAACGATGCGCCGGCACTGGCCGAGGCCGATGTCGGTCTGGCGATCGGCACCGGCACCGATGTGGCGATCGAGGCCGCCGACGTGGTGCTGATGTCGGGCAGCCTGCAGGGCGTGCCCAATGCCATCGCGCTGAGCAAGGCGACGATGGGTAATATCCGCCAGAACCTGTTCTGGGCCTTCGCCTACAACACCGCCTTGATTCCGGTCGCGGCCGGTGTGTTGTATCCGGTCTGGGGCATCCTGCTGTCGCCGGTGTTCGCGGCCGGGGCGATGGCGCTGTCGTCGGTATTCGTACTGGGTAACGCGCTGCGCCTGAAGCGTTTCCGTGCACCACAGAGCGAGGCTTGAGGAGCGATGATGATGGATGAAGGCATGAACATCGGCCAGGCCGCCAAGGCCAGCGGCATCTCCGCCAAGATGATCCGCTACTACGAAGAAACCGGCCTGGTCGGGCCGGTGGCGCGCACCGATGCGGGCTACCGCGTGTATACGGCGCGCGACATCCACACGCTTGGGTTCATCAAGCGCTCGCGTGACATGGGCTTCAGCGTGGAGCGCATCGGCGAGCTGCTGGAACTGTGGCGCGACCGCTCACGGCATAGTGCCGATGTGAAACGGATGGCGTTGGAGCACGTGCAGGTGCTGCAGCAACGCATCGCCGAGCTGCAGGACATGGTGCAAACGGTGCAGGCGCTGGCCAGTTGCTGCGCAGGCGATGACCGCCCGGACTGCCCGATCCTGCGCGACATCGAGACCGGCGTACCGCTGCATGACACGGCATTGCCAACCACGTTTGGCGGCGTTGCGGCGGGCAAACGCGCACGCTGATTCTTGCGCGCATTTGCGTAAATGAATGGAATGCGAAGTGCGCGCGCGCCGCGCGTGCCAGAAACAGGCTGAATACAAGCCTAAAATCGCTGTTTTGTTGCGTGCGTGGTTTCAGGGTTTGTTGGGGCGTCTAACGGAAAACTTACATCCGGACGCAGACAGCTGTTTGCTGTCGTGCCATCAAGCTCAGTAATGCAGAGGTAGTACCCATGAAGACTTCGTTGATTGCCCTGGCGCTGGTTGCCGCCCTCCCGTTCGCCGCTTCGGCCGCCGACGGCCTGTCCTACAACTATGCAGAAGCCGATTACGCCAAGACCTCGGCCGACGGCAAGGCAGAAGGTTGGGGCGTAAAGGGTTCCTACGGGTTCCTGCCGAACTTCCACGCTTTCGGCGAATACACCCGCCAGGAAATCTCGCACACCAACCTTGATATCGAGCAGTGGCGCGTTGGCGCCGGCTTCAACAAGGAAATCGCCCCGACCACCGATTTCGTCGCTCGCGCTGCTTACGAAAAGTACGACGAAAAGTTCGCCCAGGGCCTGGACTTCAACGGCTACAGCGCTGAAGCCGGCATCCGCACCGCATTCGGCAAGCACGCCGAAGTGTATGCAATGGCTGGCTACGAAGACTTCAGCAAGAAGCACGGCATCAGCCCGGAAGGCGATTTCTACGGCCGTCTCGGTGGCCAGGTGAAGTTGAACCAGAACTGGGGCATCAATGGCGACATCAAGATGTTCAACAACGGTGACAAGCAGTGGACCGTGGGTCCGCGCTTCAGCTGGTAATACGCGCTGACGCCTTGGCGTGACGCTGCGAAGGAAGGCCCGGGTATGCCGGGCCTTTTCTTTTGCCTGTCGTTTAGGTTCTTAGCTAAGAGCTTGCCCTCACCCCAACCCCTCTCCCGCAGGCGGGAGAGGGGCTTGCATTGCTTGCACTCGTAGTGCAATAGCCCCTCTCCCGTTTACGGGAGAGGGGTTGGGGTGAGGGCAAGCTTTTAGCAAGCAGCCCCAAAATTGCTTGTAACACCACTGCAACCAAACTGCAGCAAAGTGCGCCTCAACCGGCATCGGCCGGAAGGACCTTGAGAATGAAAACCCGCCTGCTGCTCGCCGCAATGCTGTTGTTGACAACCCCGTTGGCCTGGAGCCAGCAGCGCGACTACCTGCCGCTGGAGCAGCGCCTGAGCGCCGAACAGCTGCAGCAGGTCGGCCTGAGCGCACAGCAGCTGCAGCTGCTCAACCGCATGCTCAGCGAAACCGTGCCGGTCACAGCAGTTGCCGCCACACCCACACCTGCGCCCATGCAGATCGGCCTGGAGGAAGGCCCTGTGCACAGCAGCGTGCAGGGAACGGTGGAGGGCTGGGAGCCGGGCACGGTGTTCGTGCTGGCGAACGGCCAGCAATGGAAGGTGCTAAAGGGTCAGATGCGCCTGCGCACTGCCTTGCAGTCGCCGGAAATCGAAGTGATCCCGGGCATCGCCGGGCGCTGGTTCCTGCAGGTGGACGAAGACCTGCCGAAGGCGCGGGTTTACCGGATTCTGTAAACGTCAGGCCGCGCGGGGCGCGTCTGGCTTTTGTACCCCTTGTGGGAGCGGCGTAAGCCGCGAAGCCACAGTTGTTTCCGAAGCAGCGGTCAACACCATACCGGCCGAAGAGAATCTCCGGCGCGCGCATGCATTGTCAGCTTCGCGGCTTACGCCGCTCCCACAAGGGAGCTGTCGCTCCCACATCCCACAGTCGCTTTACGCCGGCCGCACGCGCTGGGTCAGGCCCTTGAGGAAGTTGCGCAGGGCCTGGTCGCCGCATTCGCGGTAGTTCTTGTGGTCCGGCTGGCGGAAAAGTGCCGACAGCTCAGGCTTGGACATCGGGAAGCCGGCGGCCTCGAAGATCGCATGCATGTCCATGTCCTTCAGCTCGAAGGCCACGCGCAGTTTCTTCAACACGATGTTGTTGGTGATGCGCTTTTCCGGTGGACGCTGCGGCTGCGATTCGTCGCGGCCGCGGTAGTGGTAGATCAAACCGTCCAGGAAGCGTGCCAGCACCGCGTCCGGGCAGGCTTCAAACAACGGCTCGTCGTCCTTGCGCAGGAAATCGTGCACCTGTGCCGCATCCACTTCAAAGTTGGAATCGGCCAGGTGAATGGTATCCACCACCATGCTGTCGCTGAGGTCGAGCATGTAGCGGATGCTGCGCAGTACGTCGTTGTTGATCATTGCCACTCCGGAACCACCGCGGCGGAACTGCCGGCGGGGGCATAGTGTAACGCCGCACCGGCGGGGCTCCGGCCTACAATCGGGGCTGGTTCAGCAAAGTCCGCCCGCATGCACGTTCCCGCAGTTGTCCCGGTCAGGCCCGCCAGGGCTCGGTTTGTCGCGTTTTCGTTGGCGGGCCAGCAATGAGTTCACGCGCGATCCTGCACCTGTGCCTGCATGTGGCGGTGCCGGCGCTGCTGGCCTGGCTGTTCTGGCGGCCCCAGTTCGGCAAGGCCTGGCTGTTGCTGCTGCTGGGCTGGGTGATCGATCTGGACCACCTGCTGGCCGACCCGATTTATGCCCCAAACCGCTGCAGCATCGGCTTCCACCCGCTGCATACCGCGCCGGCCATCGTGCTCTATGCGGGTTTGACCCTGCCCAAGCGCACCCGCCTGTTCGGCATCGGCCTGCTGGTGCATATCGCGCTGGATGCGCTGGATTGCCTGTGGATGCACGCCGGCCGCTAGGCGGCGTGGGATGGGCTGTGCAGCCGCTTGCAGAGGCTTGGGCGGCTTGGCAGCCGCTCGGCAAGATTGGAGCGGCTTACCAGCCGCTCAGCTGGATATGGGCGGCTTACCAGCCGCCCCAGGGGCCTGGGCCAAAACCCGGGCCCGGGCCGTAGCCATAGGGGCCGGGGCCTTCGCTCTTGCTCATATGGATGTTCAGGTTCACCCGACGGCTTTCGCCCTCGTCGGTGTTGTAGTTCTTGCCCAGGTTCAGGTCCACGGCCTGCCAATTGCTGTTGCCGTAGGCCTTGGAATAGCCGATGCCGGCGCTGACCGTGCCATGCAGCTGCAGCTTGTCGTCCATCACCTCGGCGCCGGGGCTGCTGTCCTTCTTGGCCAGGCCGCGCCCGCTGTGGTCGCCGTAATAAGTGCCCGGTGCGTCGCCCTTGTAGGTGTCGCCCAGGTAGCGCACTGGTGCCTGCGGCACGCTCAGGTCCAGGCCGCCGGCAGCGCTGGCGGCATCATCCTGCGCCATGGCAACGGCGGGGGCCAACAACAGGACGGCGAGCAGGGATGTGCGGATCATGTTGCAGGCGCTCCGGAACTGGGGCCACGCCTTGCTGGCGGGCAACACCGACGCTAACAGAAAAGCCTTGAACGATGGCTGTCGATAACTGTCGCTGGCGGGGAACTTTCAGGCCAGGCGCCGAAAGGAGAACAGTTCCGCCAAGCGGTGCCGGCGGCCCTCGATGGCGGCGCGGATCAGGCCGGCACCCAGCATCGAATAGGTGATGCCATTGCCGCCGTAAGCCATGGCGAAGTGCACGCGCGGCCCCCATTGCCGGTGCGCACCGAAGAACGGCAGGCCGTCCTCGGTCTCGGCAAAGGTGCCTGCCCAGGCGAAGCTCGGCGTCATCGCCAGCTGCGGGAACAGTTTGCCGACCTTCGCCACCAGCCGCTGCGCCTTGCGATCCACCCGCGCATCGCGGCGCAGCGGCAGGTCGATGGCATCGTCCTCGCCGCCGACCAGCAGGCGCTGGTCGGCGGTGGTGCGCAGGTAGAGGTAGGGGCGGGCGGTCTCCCACAGCAGGGTATCGCGCAGCTGGGCCAGCGCGTCTGCCGACAACGGTTCGGTGACGAAGGCATAGCTGCTGCGGTTGCGCGCCACGCGTTGCCGCAGCCAATGCTGTGCCGCATAGCCGGCAGCGACGATGAGATGCCTGCACTCGATGCGCAGGCCATCGGCGGTGCGTAGATGCAGCCGCTGGGTGCTGGTTTCGACGGCGTTGATGCGGCAGCGGTCATGGATCTTCGCGCCCTGCGCCAGCAACCGCATCAATAGCCGGTAGCTCATCCGGTAGGGGTCCATGCTTGCCGCTGGTGTGCTGAGGATCGCGCCGGGTGCGTTGAAACCGAATTCTCCGGCAACGCCCTCGGCGTCCAGCCAGTCCACCGCGAAGCCGTGCTGGCTGCGCAGCTCGAACTCCTCCAGCAGCGGCCGCAGGTGACGGCGATGGCTGGCGTAGTACAGGCTGCGCGCATTGCGGAAATCGACGTCATCCACCTGCGTGGCAAGCGCCTGCAGTTCATCGATGGCCTGCGCGCAGGCGCGGTAAGCCAGCAATGCCGCATCCAGCCCATAGCGCTTGGCGAGCTCGCGCAAGGGCGTGTCGATTTCGTATTGCAGCAACGCGGTACTGGCGGCGGTCGAGCCCCAGCCGATATCACGCTGTTCGATGACCGCAACCTCATGGCCGTGCTGCACCAGTTCATCGGCGATCAGCGCGCCGGTGATGCCACCGCCGATCACCACCACCTCGCAGCGCAGGTCCTGCAGCAACGGCGGGAAGGCATGCAGCAGACCATTCTTGATGGCCCAGAACGGGTAGCCACTCTTCAGGTCCATGCGCGCCTCCGCTCGCCGCTGCAGCGGCTGTCAGCCGGTGGGGTGGCCGGTATGTGGCGTGTAGATCAAGGGCTTGGTGTCGAAGCCCTGCTGCTGCGCATAGGCGATGTAATGATCGCGGGTGGTGGCGTCCATCCGCGGCAGGCGTGCCAGCAGCCACAGGTATTTGCGGTCGGGGCTGCCGACCAGCGCAGTGGTATAGGCCGAATCCAGCTGCAGGATCCAGTAGTCGCCCTTGGTGAAGGGAATCCAGCGCAGGCCCTCGGGCAGGAAGCTGACTTCCAGCTTGCTGTTGCTGTCATCGACTGCAGTTGCCTGGCCAATCGATTCTTCCAGGCTGCCGTTGTGCAGGCAGCGGTTCTGCACGCGTACGCTGCCATCATCGTTGAGCGAATAGTGGGCGCTGATGTCGGTGGCATCCTCGGGTTCGTGGCGCATCGGCAGGCGCGCCACTTCATACCAGGTGCCGAGATAGCGCTGCAGGTCCACATGCGGAACGGTTGCCAGGGAGGAGTGTTGCGTCATGGTTGACCTCTTCGGCGGTGGCGCGCTTGCTGCGCCGGGGCCACAGCTATAGGCCAGCGCCGGTTAAGGGACTGTGCCGGGCAGGTTGATTTGCCATTCACTGAATCGCTGCCATCAGCGGTGGTGCTTCTTCGCGCCGGGAAAACCTGGCTGCGCTAGGCTGATGACGTCCGAAAAACAGGAGTTCTCCATGTTTGTCGTGATCCTGCTCAAGGGGCAGAACCGCTATGCGCGCGAGCGCTGGGAGCAGTTGCCGGAGGTGGTCGAGTACGAGGGGCAGGGTTTCTGCCTGCGTGCAGGTCCACGCCAGCCGCAGCCGACCACACAGGTGTGGGAGCCGGTGGCGATCTACGCGCCGGGCGAGTTGACCGAGGATGAGTTCCAGGAAATCTATGAGCTCAACCGTCACCACATCGTCGAGCTGGCGCTGGAATACTGAAGATCGGGCGCGGTTTTGCAGGATGTGAACGCGCTCTGACATATAGTTCCCGGCAGGCGCGGTGGTCCGCGCGATCCGGTGCCCCGCCTTGCTTGCCCAACGTTTTGCGCATCCGCTGCGCGCGCTGTTGTTTGTTTTCCTGGTCAGCCTCGGCGGCTTGGCTACCAGCAATGTGGCCTGGGCCGCGCCCGACGCTGCGGCTGCCGACATCAGCCCGCAGACCCGTATCGAACAGGCCTCGCGCACAGTTGCGGCGGTCAAGCGCGCAGTCAACGATGCCGACGCGCCGGAAACCCTGAAAACCCTGGCCGAACGTGCCAGCCAGGCGCAGCGCGAGGCCGAGGCCAGCGTTGCCGCACTGCAGCCGGAGCTGACCCAGCTCGACGCCCGCATCGAGCAGCTGGGGCCGGCCCCCGAAGCTGGCGAAGAGGCTGGCATTGCCCGCCAGCGCAAATTGCTGGATCAGCAGCGCAGCCAGATCGATGCCGACATCAAGCGCGGCAAGCTGCTTGCCGAGGATGCCAAGCAGGCCAGCGAAGCCATCGAGAAGATGCGCGCCCAGCAGTTTGGCGAGCAGATGGGGCGCAAGGTGGCCTCGCCGTTGTCGCCGGCACTGTGGCGGGAATTCGGTGAGCATGTGCCGGATGATCTTGCGCGGTTCCAATCACTGTACCGGCAGGCGCACGATGCCCTGCTGAAGGCAGCCGGCAAGCAGGGCTGGGGCATGCCGTTGCTGGGTGCCTCGCTGGCCTTGCTGATGCTGTTCCCGTTGCGCATCTGGCTGCGTCACCTTGGGCGGCGCTACGCCGCTTCCGAACGTGCCCCGGACGGACGCCTGCGTCGTACCGGTCTTGCGGTGTGGCTGCTGTTGGTCGGCACCTTGCTGCCCGGGTTGGCGGCGACGGTACTGGTGGCCAGCCTGCGGGCAATCGATGCCATCGCACCGCGTCTGGAATCGGTGGCCGACATGTTCGTTGTCGCCACCTTCGTGGCGGCCTTCATCGGTGCGGTGGCGGCCAGCCTGCTGGTGCCGTCGCGGCCGACCTGGCGCCTGCTGGACATCGATGATGTCGCTGCCGCCCGCCTGCGACGCTTTGCCTGGGGTGCGGCCAGCCTGACCTGGCTGACCATGCTGCTGCGCGATGTCAATCGCGCGGCGCGTACCTCGGCGGTTGGCACGGTGACTTTGGATGGCCTGATCGCACTGACCTACGTGGTGTTGATCATGAGCATGCTGGCGACCTTGGCCGGCCTGCATCGACGCCGCGCGGCAGCGGCCGCACAGGCAGAAGCGGAGAGCACCAGCAGCGGCCGCTCGCCGCGGGCACCGCGCAGTGGCTGGCTGATCGTGGCGCGCTTGGGCGGCTACCTGAGCATCTTCGCCGCGCTGGTGGCGACCTTGCTGGGTTACCTCAACTTCGCCATGTTCACCGCCCAGCAGATGGTCTGGGGCACGGTGATCGTGCTGGCGACCACCTTGCTGACGCGCTTCGCCGATGATTTCGCGTTGTGGCTGCTGGCACCGGACAGTGCTGCTGGGCGCATGCTGCGGCTGTCGACCGGCTTGTCCGCCAGCCGCCTGGAACAGGCCGGTGTGTTGCTGTCGGCCACCTCACGGCTCGCGCTGGTGATGCTGGGCATCACCGCTTTTGTTGCACCGTTCGGCAATGTCAGCGCCCTGTACGGCTGGCTGGAACGTCTGTCGGCCGGCATCAGGATCGGCGGCAACCTGCTGACGCCCGGCTCGATAATCAGCGCGGTGCTGGTGCTGGTGCTGGGCCTTGCGCTGATGCGGGTGGTGCAGCGTTGGTTGGTGGATACCTATCTGCCCAAGACCGAACTGGATATTGGTGCGCGTAATTCGATCAGCACCGTTGCCCACTATCTGGGCATCGTGCTGGCTGCTTTGTGGGCCCTGGCAGCGCTGGGCATTGGTTTTGAAAAGGTGGCCTTGCTGGCCAGCGCGCTGTCGGTTGGTATTGGTTTCGGCCTGCAGGCGATCACCCAGAACTTCGTTTCCGGCCTGATCCTGCTGGCCGAGCGTCCGGTGAAAATTGGTGACTGGATCAAGATCGGCGACCAGGAAGGCGATATCCGCCGCATCTCGGTGCGCTCCACCGAGATCCAGGTAGGTGACCGTTCCACGCTGATCGTGCCGAACTCGGAACTGATCACCAAGACCATCCGCAACATGACCATGGCCAACGCGCTGGGGCGCATCCAGGTGCAGTTCTCGGTGCCCTTTGGCACCGACATGGGCAAGCTGCGGGCATTGCTGCTGGGGATCTATGCCGCCAATGAAACGGTGCTGATCGATCCGGCGCCGTCATTCTTCATTGATTCGATCAGCGGCGGCCAGGTGGCGGTGAACAGCTTCGCCTATGTGTCATCGTCGCGAAGCGTATACGGCACCCGCAGCGAGGTGTTGTTCGCCCTGCTGGAACAGACTGCAGCTGCCGGCATCGCCCTGTCCACCCCGACCGACATCCACCTGGTACGCGATCCCCCGCAAGCCTAGGTAGTGCCGAGCCATGCTCGGCAGGGGCTTTACAGATGATTTGTAGGAGCGGCGTAAGCCGCGAAGCTGATGGTCCGCCAGATTGCGGCTGCAATATCGATTGAGCATTGCCAGCTTCGCGGCTGACGCCGCTCCTACAAATGCAGCAGCGTTACGACCTTGGATGCTCGCTGGTCGGCACCAGCGCATAGTCGTCCACGGCCAGCTGTTCGGCGTGATTCAACCAGGCGCGGATCTCCAGGTCGTCGATCTCCTGGTCCACGCCCAACGGCATGCGGATGCGGCCATCGGCATCGGGCTGCACCCATTGTTGGGCCACCACCACGTTACGCTTGGACGCCACCGCTTCCACCCAGAAACCGCGCTGCGGACGCTGCGCGGCATACAGCTCCAGCACGTATTGACCGGGGCTGGTGTGACGCGGCTGGCGGCTGATCATGCGGGACTGGCGCACGCTGGGACGCGGCCCGCTGAAGGCCTGCAGCGGCGCATCCACGGCGATGCCACGGCGCAACTGTGCATCGCGGTACAGGCGCATGCCCTGATCACTGTCCAGCAGCAGCGCGCACCACTGGCCGTCTGCCGAGCCATCTTCAAACGCAGTGCAGCGATCCACATAGGCCAGTCGATGCTGCGGATCGGCTTCCTCGAACTTGCGCGAGGTGTTCTCCAGGTACACCGATTTCAGGTCCCACTGCTGGTCGTATTCCAGCAGCACAGGCGGCTGCACCTTCTGCACGCCGACCAGCACCTGGTCTTCGTCCAGCCGCAGCATGCGGGTCTGCTCGCCCAGCCACAGTGAGCGTGCGAACGCGCTATAGCGTGCGTAAGTCTTCGTATCACCGCTGGTCGCCGCGACGCTGGCGCTGGCCGCGGGGGCAGGCTTCAACAGCGAGCGGCCAAAGCCGATTGCATCGATCGCCGGATCCAGCAGCTGCAGCGCGGTGGCGCCAGAGTCCAGCGTGGTGCCCGCCTGGGCAACGATCTGCCGCGGCTGCAGCTTGTTGCCCAGGAACAGCAGCAGGTTCTCGCGATTCTGCTTTTCCAGCACATGGCTCAGGTCATTGGGCATGGCCAGGTGATCGGAGGCCACCACCACCAGCGTGTTGTCGGCGAACTCGCTGCTGCGGATGCGATCGACCAGACGCGAGATCAGCCGATCACTGCATTTGAGCGCATTGAGCAGGCCGATGTTGCCGTGTGCGCTGCGATAGCGCGTGTTCTTGCAGGCCACTGGCAGATGCCCGGCCGGATGGTGGGTGTCCATGGTCAAGGCGGTCAGCATGAACGGCTGGCCGCTTGCGGACAGCTCGAGGAAACGCGCGTAGGCACGCTCCAGCAGCACGTCATCGTGCACGCCCCAATTGGAGAAATGGCGTTTGGCGATGTTCTGCTGCTGGAACCATTCCAGATCGCGCACGTCGTCAAAACCGTGCGAGTTGAGGAAGTCGGCCTTGGCCGCGAACTGCCCGTTGGCACCGCCCATGTAGTGGTTGCTATAGCCCTGCTGCTTCAGATAGTCACCAAGGCAGAAGGCTTCGGGCAGGAAGCGGCCCATCCGACCCATGCTGTTCTCATCGCCTTGCGCGGTGGTCAGCGGCACGCCGCACATCGACGACACCAGGCCGGCGATGGTCCAGCCGCTGCCGTCGGCGGAGGCGATGTTGCGGAAATCCAGGCCTTCAGCGGCAAGCCGGGTGAGGTTGGGCATCAGGCCAGGGAATACGCTCTGGTCAAAATACGTGCGTTCCAGGCTCTCGCCGTAGATCCAGACGATGTTGGGCCGCTGTGCCAGTGGCTTGGATGGCAGCTGGTATTCGCCCGCTACCGCGCTGTAGTCCACCGGCTGCATCTGCAGGTAGATGCGCTTGCCGTCGGCGTACAAGGGGCTGAGCATCAGCGTGGACAGCAGCAGCGCCGCGAACCCAGCGAATACCGGCAGACCATGGCGTGGCAGTTGCAGGCGGCGCATGCGCAGCAGCAGCAACGGTGTCAGCGAGAGCAGTACCAGGCCGATGAAGCCGATGATGTAGGCGCTGAAGTCACCAACACCGGCGCCTTCCATGTCGCTGCGCAGGTGGTAGAGCGTGGCGGAATTGATGCCATCGCCACTGAGTTTGTCGATCAACCACCAACTGCTCAGTGCCAGCAACAGCAGCGCTAACAGGCCTGCCTTCAACCGGGCCAGGGTGGGTGACAACATCAACAATACGAACAGTGCTGCCAGAGACAGCCAGATGATCCAATGCATGCGGTCACGTGGGTAGCGGAGACAGGGTCAACGGCTGCGGCCGTCGGCGCTTGGCAGGCACGCTGTATGGGCGATGCGGCGAAGCAACTGGATCTTGCCTGCCGTAACCTGACTGAAATGTTTGGACAGCGCTGTCGTATTCACCATCAAAGGGTCACGGGGTTTCGCGCGTGATGCAGGCCGTGAGACAGGGTGAGAAAGTGTGCTTTTCAGGCTGATTTATCGATGTTCGCGCCTACTCGCGTCAGTACGTCTAAGCGACGTCACGTAGCCCGGGTAAGCGCAGCGCAGCCGGGATGGCAACGATCGAAGCAATGCAGCTTACGTGCGGCGGCGCTGTCATCGCGCGGGTGCATGATGGGCGTGGCCCCGGCTGCGCTGCGTTTACCCGGGCTATAGCGATGCGCTTGTGTTTAGCGGTGGCCGCGTTCTTCGCGTGCCCGCGCTCTGGTGCGGCGATCGAACAGCAGTGAGCTGACGATCAGCCCCATACCGATGAATACACCGAGCAGGAACAGCAGCATCGCAAAGGCCGGATAACCCAGCAGCGTCCAGCGTGTTGGTACCCGCATCAGCAAGGTGGATGACAGCAGCAGTGCAGCGGTGATCAAACCTGCCGCGATGCGGTTGGCTACTTTCTGGATGTTCTCCATCAAGCGCGATTCATCCAGGCCGGTCACCTTCATCTGCAGTCTGTTTTCAGCTACCAGGCTGAGGATGTCGGACATGCGTCGCGGACCGTTGCGCAGCAGCTGCTGCACTTCCATCGCCTCGCTGGCCAGATTGGCGGCCGACAGCGACTTGCGGAAGTGCGCGCGCATCACGTGCTGCAGCTGCTTCTCCACCACACGCCGGGTTTTCATTTCGGGGGCGAGGAAGCGACACACGCCTTCCAGGTTGAGCAGGGCCTTGCCGAGCAGGCTCAGTTCCGGTGGTGTGCGCAGATTGCTGGCAGTGGCGATCCGTACGATCTCCAGCACCACGTGGCCTTCGGACAGGGTGCCGTTGGCGGCGTAGCGGGCAATCATCTGCCCGGTCTCACGCAGATAGCGCTCTTCGTCGTAGTCCTCGAGCCGGGTGCTGATGCTGATGATTTCATCGGCCACTTCCTCGCCGCGGCCGTCCACCGCAGCGAACAGCACTTTCAGCAGGCGCTGGCGCAGCCGTGGCGGTACATGCGCGACCATGCCCAGGTCGAAGATCGCCAGCTGGCCCTCCGGCGTCACCCGCAGATTGCCCGGGTGCGGGTCGGCGTGGATCTCGCCGTGTACGAAGATCTGGTCCAGGTAGCCACGCACCAGTGCGGCGGCCAGTGGCACCATCGACTGCTCGGTGCGGCGTACCTGCGGGATGGCATCCACACGCACGCCGTGCACCAGCTCCATGGTCAATACCCGGCGCCCGCACAGGTCCCAGACCGGCTGTGGTACCCACAGCTCCGGGTACGGCGCCAGATGCTGGCCGAAGCGCGCCAGGTTGGCGGCCTCGGCTTCATAGTCCAGTTCCATGCGCAGGGTCTTGGCGAACTCGCCCAGCCAGTCGGAGAAGCGCACCTTGCGACCAACCCGGGTGAGGTGGTCGGCGGCGGTGGCGAAGCTGCGCAGCACGCCGATGTCCGAACGCAGCTGGGCAGCGATATCGGGCTTCTGCACCTTGATGGCGACCTGCCGCCCGTCATGCAGCTCGGCCTGGTGGACCTGGGCGATGGAGGCGCAACCCAACGGTTCCGGGTCGAACCAGGCAAACAGCTTGCTGACCGGTGCGCCGAGGTCGTCCTCGATCACCGCGCGGATCTGCTCGACCGGGATCGGCGCAACCTGTTCCTGCATGCGCTCAAGCGCGGCCACGTACTCGGGCGGAATCATGTCCGGGCGGGTCGACAGCACCTGTCCGAGCTTGACGAAGGTGGTGCCCAGCGCTTCCAGGTCGGCGACGAACTGGGTGGGATTGCCGGCCGCCGGTGGCCGGCCAAGACGCGGGATTTCGCCATCCAGCGAGATGCCGGAGAACACCCCCGAGTTACGGTAGCGCAGCAGCAGCCGCACGATCTGCTGGCGTCGGCTGTTGCCGCCGACGGTGGTCGGGGCATCGCTGCTGGTCGGTTCCATCAAGCGGGTATCTCCGTGGTGGCACAGGTGCAGTGTGGCCGCAGCCGGGTTGCAGGTGGGTGAATGCGTGGCCGGATATCCCGATCGCGCCACGAATGAGTGAGAATCCCTCTTTCCCCTGTCCCACGACCTGACGGTGACCCATGGCTGGAGCCAGCCTGTTTGCCCTGCTCGACGATATTGCTGCATTGCTGGATGACGTCTCCATCCTCACCAAGGTTGCCGCCAAGAAGACCGCCGGTGTGCTCGGCGACGATCTGGCCCTGAATGCCCAGCAGGTGACCGGCGTCAGCGCCAATCGGGAGTTGCCGGTGGTGTGGGCGGTGGCCAAGGGCTCACTGGTCAACAAGGCGATCCTGGTGCCGGCGGCACTGGCGATCAGCGCATGGCTGCCGTGGGCGATCACCCCGCTGATGATGATCGGCGGTGCCTTCCTCTGCTATGAAGGGGTGGAGAAGCTGGCGCACAAGTTCCTGCATTCCAAGGATGAGGACGACGCGCACAAGGCCGAACGCTTGAAGGCCATGGCTGATGAGAAGGTGGATCTGGTTGCGTTCGAGAAGGACAAGATCAAGGGCGCGGTGCGTACCGACTTCATCCTGTCGGCGGAGATCATCGTGCTGTCGCTGGGAGTGGTTTCGAATCAGCCGTTCGCACAGCAGGTGGCGACCCTGATCGTGATCGCGCTGGGCATGACGGTATTCGTCTACGGACTGGTTGCCGGCATCGTCAAGCTCGACGATATCGGTGCCTGGTTGCTGGACAAGGGCCGCGCGCTGGCGGCGCTTGGCCGTGGCCTGCTGTACGCCACACCGTGGTTGATGCGCGGCCTGTCGATTGCCGGCACCGCGGCGATGTTCCTGGTGGGTGGCGGCATCCTTGTGCACGCGATTCCGGCCCTGCATCACTTTGTGCTCGGGCTGGCGCCGGCCAATCTGGAATGGCTGGCCAATGCGGTGGGCAGCGTGGTGGTAGGCGTGATCATCGGTGCAGTGGTACTGACCGTGGTGACCCTGGTCCAGCGTATGCGCGGGGCGAAGACCGCGCATTGAGCGCAGTTTTTTGCCTTTATTGTGGGAGCGGCGTTAGCCGCGAAGCAGAAAATACAAGCGACTTCAGCTATGGCTGCATGCAAGGCTGATGTCTGAAGGTCTGCCAGCTTCGCGGCTTACGCCGCTCCCACAAAGCAACTGCAGTCGCAATCACTGCAGACCTTGCTCCAACTCCTGCAGCTGCCGCTGCGCGCGGGCCAGTGATTGCCCGGACAGGCTGTCCAGCAGTCGCTGCCATCGATGATTCGTTGGCACGCGCCGCATCGCCCAACGTGCCGCTGCGACGCTGCCCAGCATCAGCACCACGCCGAATGCCAGGGTGCCGACAAACCACGCCGGCGCCATCGCGTACAGGTCCAGTCCCAGCCACTGCACGCACAGGCATTGCAGCGCCAGCAGCCATAGGCAGAACCACGGCAGGCCCAGGCCAAGTTCGCTGAGCGCGGTGAAGCGGCGCAGCTTCGCCAGGCGCTGCTGCTGGATCAACACCGGTGCCGAGGCCATGTCCACATGCACGGCAAGCAGGGCGCGGGTGACCGAGACCCAGATCGCGGCGATGCCGTAGACATGCAGGGCCAGCCCGCTCAGCAGCAGCTGCGGTAGCTGACGGTGCTCGATCCAGAAGCCGGCGGCCAGCACGGTGACCGCGATCCACACCAGCAACCAGCCCAGCTGCAGGCCGCTGAACCAGCGCAGGCGACGGCGCACACCGGCCTGGCGTGGCTGCTGCCATGCCTGCAGGGCCAGTACTTCCAGCTGGTCGATACGTTGCGCCTGCTGTGCCCAGGCGGTTTTGAGTTCGTCGAGTTCCATGCGGTCAGCCTCGTGTGTCGGTGGGGTTGAACTGGCTGCGCAGTTGCTGGCGCAGCCGGTGCAGGCGGGTGGCGGCATTGCTGGCGCTGATGCCCAGCACCTCGCCGATTTCGCGGTGGCTGCAGTCGTCCAGGTGCAGCAACAGCAGGGCCCGATCCAGCGCCGGCAGGCGGTGTATCAGCTGGTTGAGCTGGGCCAGGCTGGCGTTGTCCTCGGCGTTGTCGGCAACACCGGCCAGGTCATCGTCCAGCGCGACATCGCTGTGGTATTGCCGCCGCAGTTCGCGGCCGCGCAGTTGCGAGATGGCGATGTTCAGGGCGATGCGGTACAGCCAGGTGCTGAAGCGTGCACGCTGCGGATCGAAGTCCGGGAAGGCACGCCAGGCCTGGGTGCTGATCTCCTGGATCAGGTCGCGGCGGTCTTCAAGGTGCGCGCAATAGCCACGCGCAACCTTGAGCACGATGCCCTGGTGCTGGGCCAGCAGCAGGGCAAAGCGTTGTTGCAGGTCGGCGATGGGATCGGTCGCGGTAATGTCCATGCCAAGGTGATTCGCACCAGCGCAGGAAATATCACAGCCGCGGGCGGATTTCCGTCCGGGTCTTGGCTCAGTTGGCCGGCAGGACCTGGTTGCGGCCTACCCGCTTGGCTGCATACAAGGCCTGATCGGCCCGTTGCAGCAGGGCCTGCAGGGCTTCGCCGGGCTGGGCCTGGGCGACGCCGGCACTGAAGCGCACCTGCACGCGCTGGTCGCCATGCAGGAACGGGCGCTGCGCCATCTGCTGCTGCAGTTGTTGCAGGGTTTCCAGCGCGGCGGCGCGGTTGAGGCCGGGCAGCACCAGCACGAACTCGTCGCCACCGAGGCGGGCAATGCAGTCGCGCCCGCGCAGGCGTTGCTGAATAACCGCCACCAGATGGCGCAGCGCCTGGTCGCCGCCGGCATGGCCGTGCTGGGCATTGGTCTGGCCGAAGTGGTCCAGGTCGAGCATGGCCAGGCTCAGCGGCGTGCTGTGGTCGGCCAGCAATTCGCCCAGCTGCTGCTCAAGCCCGCGTCGGTTCAGGGCACCGGTCAGCGGATCGGTACGCAGCTGGCTGCCGGCTTCTTCCAGCTCGCGTTCGAGCTGCTGCACGCGCTGTTCGGCGGCTTTGGCCTCGGCACGGGCGTTGGCCAGGTGGTCGCGCGCACGTGCGGCCTGTTCCTGTACCCGCGCGGTGTCCTGCAACACGTCCTGCAGCAGTTGGGTCAGGTCGGAGATGCTGCGGGTCTGGCGCACGGCGACGGCGTAGCTGGCGATGCGGTCGTGGTATTCGCCGGTTTCGGTGACCATGCCGTCCACCTGCGTCACGAAGTCCACCATCAGGTCTTTCATTGCCTGCTTGGACTGGTCAATGCCCTCGCGCAGCAGGCCTTGCCGGTAAATCACCTCGCGCAGGTCGTTGCGGGTCTGCTCCAGCGAGTTCGCATCCAGCGGCCCGGCCAGCAACTGCCGGATCGAGCGGATCTGGCCCTGCAGCCAGCTGTCGCCATCGAGCAGTTCGGAGATGTTCTCCAGCAGCATGTCGAACAGGTTGAGCAGCAGGTCGCGCTGCTCCTGCAGGCTGCTGCTGCGCACGCCGACCTGGTGGCAGAGCTCCCGCAGATGTATGGCCACCGGCTGCAGCGGCTGGCCGCTGCGCCAGCTGCGCAGTTCCTCGCCCATGCGCTGGGCCTGCTGTTCCAGTTCAGGCGACTGCTGCATCAGGCTGGCCAATACTGCGCCCAAAGTGTCGCGCAACATGTCGCGCAGCTGCTCGGCCTGGCTGTTGCTGGTGTTGGAGGCTTCCAGCTCAACGGTGCGGATGTATTTGTCGATCAACTGCCGCAGCAGACGGCCGTAGCGCTCCCAGTCCTTCTCGGCATGGGCGCTGTGCAGGCGCTGACCCATGTCGCCAAGCTCGCCGGGTAGGGTGCACATGCCCTGGGCGAAGGCTGCCAACACCGGCTCCGGCGCGTTGGCACCGATGAACAGGCGCTGCAGCATGGCCATGCCGCCGCCTCCGTTGGCCACGACCTCGACCGCCGCAGCTGCCTGCGGCGCGCTGCGCCGGGCCAGGATGCGGCCCAGCCCGCCGCTGCGTGAGGTGGAGGAGTCGTCGGGGCTGTCGGCCATTGCGCAGGGGTCCGGGCGGGTTGTGGCTGCGCCTGTGCGCAACCGGAAGTGGTGTCCAAGCCCCATTATCGGCAAGGTAGCAGCCGGCTTGAATGGCAGCCGCTCAGAGGAGGACATCATGCGGGTATTGCTGGCTGGCGCGACCGGCCTGGTCGGGGCACAGGTACTGCAGCGGCTGCTGGCCGAGCCGCGCTGCAGTGGGGTGATCGCACCCACCCGCCGCGCGCTGCCGCTGACCGCCGCCAAGCTGCTCAATCCGGTGCTGGATTTCACCGAGTTGGCGACCGTGGCGCAGGACTGGCAGGTGGATGCGGTGATCTGCGCGCTGGGCTCGACGATGAAGCAGGCCGGCTCGCGCGAGGCCTTCCAGCAGATCGACCATGGCTACCCGCTGGCGATCGCGCAGGCGGCACGCGGCAACGGTTGCGAGGTATTCGCGTTGAATTCGGCGGCTGGCGCCAATCCGCGCTCGCTGGTGTTCTACAGCCGGGTCAAGGGCGCCTTGGAGCAGGATCTGCGCGCGCTGGGGTTTGCTTCATTGACGCTGGTTCGCCCGGGATTGATCGGCGGCGAGCGTGCTGAACGTCGCACCGGCGAGCATCTGGCCAGCGTGGTGCTGGGCGCGCTGGCACCGGTGCTGCCGCGCGCGTGGCGGATCAATCCGGCCACGCGGATTGCAGATGCCTTGGTGGAGGCGGCATTGAATCCGCAGCCGGGCGTGCGGGTGGTGGGGGCAGCGGAGTTGGTGTGAGTTCTGGTTGAGTTTGCTTGGTTTGTGGGGGCGGGGGGGGGGGGGCGGGCGGGGGGCGGGGGGGGGGGGGGGGGGGG
>NZ_JBRREF010000042.1:0-41106 GCF_056760135.1 Stenotrophomonas sp. STEN023
GTCGGCTCCACCCCCCCCACCCCCCCCCCCCCCCCCCCACCCCCCCGCCCCCCCCCCCACCCCCCCCCCCCCCCCCCCCCCCCCCCCCCCCCCCCCCCCCCACTACAGGGGCAGGGCTGGCTAGAATGGCTGGGCACGCCCCCCGCTGCCAGCCTGACTGACCCGATGCGTATTGATCCTGCCGAAATCGAAGCCCTGTTCGACGCCATTCCCAGCGTGCTGTTTTTCGCCAAGGACGTCGATGGGCGTTACACCCACGTCAACATGACGATGATGCAGCGGTTGGGCATGAAGTCACGCAATGACGCCATCGGCAAACGCGCTGATGAGCTGTACCCGGTGGGTATGAGCGAAGCCTATACCGAGCAGGATGCGCGGGTGCTGGCCGGCGAGGTGATCGAGAACGTGATGGAACTGCAGCTGTTCCCCAACCAGCAGCCGGGGTGGTGCCTGACCTGCAAGCGGCCGATCGTCGAGAATGGCAAGGTGGTCGGGCTGATCGGCATCTCGCGTGACCTCGGCCAGCGCGGCGGTCTGGAGTCCCAATACGAACCGTTGCGGCTGGCACTGGATTACCTCAACACGCATTACGCCGAGAACGTACGCATGCAGACCTTGCTGGATATCACCGGCTTCTCGCTGTCCAAGCTGGAGCGCTCGTTCCGCAAAGTGTTCCAGATGACGCCGCAGCAAGTGTTGACGCGGCTGCGCATCCAGATCGCACTGCACCTGCTGCATGGCGAGGACAGCGTGGCCAGCATCGGCCAGGCCTGTGGCTTCAGCGACCAGAGTGCGTTTACCCGCAAGTTCAAGGCAGAAGTCGGCATGGCGCCACGACAGTACCGGGCGATGATCGCCGAGCGCGCGCAGCAGGAAGCCGCCCGCGCCGGGCTATGACTTCCGGGAGTGTTGGGGGGCGTTGCAGGGGCAGATGATGCGGAGTTGGTGGGCGTCACGCCCATGTCTTTCCGTCAGGAGCTTCGATGCGCCGTTCCCTTGTTGTCGCGATCAGTCTTGCCCTTTCCTGCGTTGCCACGCCTGCTGCCTTTGCTGCTGAGCCAGCAGCCCGCGCTACGCCCCGCAATGAAGCCACCACGCAGCTGCCGCGCACTGCGCGCCCGGATCATTACCGGGTGGAGATCACTCCGCACCCAGCGCAGATGGGTTTCGATGGCAAGGTCAGCATTGATCTGGAAGTGCTGCAGCCCACCAACAGCATCGTGTTGCAGGCGGCAGGCATGCGCTTCGGCAAGAGCCAGCTTCAGCCCGCCGGCGCTGGCAGGGCGATGCCGACCACGGTCAGCGTGGACGAGGCCAATCAGACCGCCAGCTTTGTGGTGGCCAGCCCGCTTCAGCCCGGTCGCTACACGCTGAGCATCGACTACAGCGGCACCATCAATACCCAGGCCAATGGCTTGTTCGCACTGGATTACCCGGTTGCTGATGGCAGCAAGAAGCGTGCGCTGTTCACCCAGTTCGAGAACTCCGATGCGCGCCGCTTCATTCCGTCGTGGGATGAGCCCGGCTTCAAGGCCACGTTCGACCTGAGCGTGACCGTGCCGGAAGCCGAGATGGCGGTCAGCAACATGCCGGTGGCCAGCAGCAAGTCGCTGGGCAAGGGTTTGAAGCAGGTGGTGTTCCAGACCACGCCGAAGATGTCGACTTACCTGCTGTTCTTCTCCAGCGGTGAGTTCGAGCGCGCCGCCGTCAAGGAAGGCGACACCGAGATCGGTGTGATTGCCCAGACCGGCAAGGTCGGGCAGGCGCAGTTCGCGCTGGAAGGCAGTGCGGAAGTGTTGCGTGAATACAACGACTATTTCGGCGTGAAGTATCCGCTGCCCAAGCTCGACAACGTCGCTGCACCTGGTGGCAGCCAGTTCTTCAGCGCGATGGAAAACTGGGGTGCGATCTTCACCTTCGAATATGCGCTGCTGCTGGACCCGGCCGTGTCCAGCGTCTCCGACAAGAAGGCGGTGTTCTCGATTGCCGCGCATGAGATCGCGCACCAGTGGTTCGGCAATCTGGTGACGATGGCGTGGTGGGATGACCTGTGGCTCAACGAAGGTTTCGCTTCGTGGATGGAGGCGCGCACCACCCGCAAGCTGCACCCGGAATGGGACATCAACAACGTCGATGCCGCACATACCAGCCGCGGCGCGATGGGCCGCGATGCCTACGTCACCACCCATCCGATCGTGCAGCACGTGGCGACGGTGGAGCAGGCCAGCCAGGCCTTCGACGGCATCACCTATGGCAAGGGCTCGGCGGTGATCTCGATGTTCGAGGATTACGTGGGCGCGGATGCATGGCGTGATGGTGTGCGCCGTTACATTGCAACCCATGCTTATGGCAATGCCGTCACCGATGACCTGTGGGCCGAGATCGACAAGGCGGCGCCTGGCAAGCGTTTCATGGAAGTCGCACATGATTTCACCCTGCAGCCGGGTGTGCCCTTGATCCGCGCCAGCAGCAGCTGCGTGGCCGGCAACACCCAGGTGAAGCTGAGCCAGGGCGAGTACACGATTGATCGCAAGGACAAGCAGCCGCTGCATTGGCGCGTGCCGGTGAGTCTGCGCGTGGGCAATGGTGAGGTGGTGCACACGCTGGTCGACGGCGATACCAACGTACAGCTCCCGGGATGCAGTGGGCCGCTGCTGGTCAATGCCGGGCAGAAGGGCTATTACCGCACCTTGTATGCGCCGACGCAGTTCAAGGCGCTGAGCGCAGGCTTCGACAAGTTGCCGGTGGTCGACCAGTTGGGTGTGATGATGGACACCAGCGCACTGGCCGCAGCCGGCCTGCAGCCCGATGCGGATCTGCTGGATCTGATCGCGAAGATCAGCGCCGATGCGCCTATCGATCTGTGGGACATGGCCTCCGGCACACTGAGCGGCATCGACGGCATGTTCGACGGCGATGCTGTGCGGCAGGCCGCCTTCCGCAGCTATGCACGTTCGCGCCTGTCGCCGGTGCTGCAGTCACTGGGTTGGGACGGCAAGGACAGCGACTCGGCGCAGACCAAGGAGCTGCGTAGCGGGCTGATCGGCACTTTGGCGGCGCTGGACGACGCGCAGGTGATTGCCGAAGCGCAGCGTCGCTTTGATGCCTTCCTGGCCAAGCCGGACTCGCTGTCGCCGGATCTGCGCAGCAGTGTGCTGGGTGTGGTGGCACGCAATGCGGACGCGGCAACCTGGGACAAGTTGCACACGCTGGCCAAGCAGGAAACCTCGGCAATGGTGCGTGACCAGTATTACGGCCTGCTGGCCCTGCCCAAGGACAAGGCGCTGGCGCAGCGTGCATTGGACATGGCGCTGACCGACGAGCCGGGCGCAACCAACAGCGCAGGGATGATCGGCGGTGTGTCGCGCGAGCATGCGGATCTGGCGTTCGACTTCGCCGTTGCCAATCGCGAGAAGGTGGACACTCTGGTCGACAGTACTTCACGTGCGCGGTACTACCCGGGCCTGGGGCGTAGTGCCGACAACCTGCAGATGGTGGACAAGATCAAGGCATTTGCCGATGCACATATCGCACCGACCTCGAGACGTGATGCGGAGACGGCGATTGCCGGGATCCAGACCAAGCTGCGGTTGCGCGCAGAGCGCAAGCCGCAGGTGGATGCCTGGTTGAAGCAGAAGGGGTATTGAGGCGCTGCAGCTGCGCAGCGGCAAATGCAATTGCAGCTTTTAAGCCCCTCTCCCGTTTACGGGGTGAGATGGGTAGCTTGCGAACCACGGGTTCGCGGCCCATCGAACGCCCTTGCGCCAGCGCAAGGGCCGGGGCGCGGAGCGGGGGTTGGGGTGAGGGGAGGCTTCTAGCTAAGCAAAGTCAAAAGCCCCCTCATCCGCCCGTTGGGCACCTTCTCCCGTAAACGGGAGAAGGGAAGGCCAAAGCAGAAGCCAAAGCAGAAGCCAAAGCCAAAGCCAAAGCCAAAGCCAAAGCCAAAGCCAAAGCCAAAGCCAAAGCCAAAGCCAAAGCAGAAGCCTTGCCCCCGCTGTTTGTGGTGATCAAGAAAGATCAGCTGTTCCACTCCCCCAATCGTCACAAGAAAACAGCCGGCTTCCGCCGGCTGTTTTCATTCACGCATCAGGCAATCAACACTCGATCACGCCTCAACATCTTCCTTGTACGCATCCACCGGGATGCAGGCGCACATGATGTTCTTGTCGCCGTAGACGTTGTCCACGCGGGCAACCGGCGGCCAGTACTTCTGCAGCTTCAGCGACGGCAGCGGGAAGGCTGCCAGCTCACGCGGGTACGCATGGGTCCACTCGCTGGCCGTTACCGCACCTGCGGTATGCGGGGCGTGCTTGAGCGGGTTGTCCTCGCGGTCCAGCTTGCCGTCTTCGATGGCCTGGATTTCCTCGCGGATCTGGATCATCGCGTCGATGAAACGGTCCAGCTCGTGCTGCGATTCGCTTTCGGTCGGCTCGACCATCAGCGTGCCGGCAACCGGGAAGCTCAGGGTAGGGGCGTGGAAGCCGAAGTCGATCAGGCGCTTGGCCACGTCCTCGGCGCCGATGCCGGAGGTCTTCTCCAGCGGACGCACGTCGAGGATGCACTCATGCGCCACCAGGCCGTTACGGCCGGTGTACAGGGTGGCGTAGTGCGGGGCCAGGCGCTTGGCGATGTAGTTGGCGTTGAGCAGGGCAACCTGGGTTGCCTTGCGCAGGCCGGCGGTGCCCATCAGGGTGATGTACATCCAGCTGATCGGCAGGATCGAGGCGCTGCCGAAGCTGGCGGCGCTGACCATGCCGACCGGGCCGTTGTCGCCGAGCTTGCCCGGCAGGAACGGGGCCAGATGCGACTTCACCGCGCACGGGCCAACGCCCGGGCCGCCGCCGCCGTGCGGGATGCAGAAGGTCTTGTGCAGGTTCAGGTGCGACACGTCCGAGCCCCACTTGCCGGGCTTGGCCACGCCGACCAGGGCGTTCATGTTGGCACCGTCGGTGTACACCTGGCCGCCGTGCTTGTGGATGATCTCGCAGATCTCGACCACTTCTTCCTCGAACACGCCGTGCGTGGACGGGTAGGTCATCATGATCGCGGCCAGGCGGTCGCTGTACTTCTCGGCGTTGCGACGGATGTCTTCGACATCGACGTTGCCGTTGCTGTCGGTCTTGGTCACGACCACGGTCATGCCGCACATCTGTGCCGAGGCCGGGTTGGTGCCGTGCGCCGAGTCCGGGATCAGGCAGATGTCGCGATGGCCTTCGTTGCGCGAACGGTGGTAGGCGCGGATCGCCAGCAGGCCGGCGTATTCGCCCTGCGCGCCGGAGTTCGGCTGCAGGCTCACCGCGTCATAGCCGGTGCACTCGACCAGCATTGCTTCCAGGCCGTCGATCAGTTCCTTGTAGCCCTGCGCCTGATCTGCCGGTGCCAGCGGGTGGATGTTGGCGAATTCCGGCCAGGTCACCGGGATCATCTCGGCGGTGGCGTTGAGCTTCATGGTGCAGCTGCCCAGCGGGATCATGGTGCGATCCATCGCCAGGTCCTTGTCGGCCAGCGAACGCAGGTAGCGCAGCATCTCGTGCTCGCTGTGGTGCGTGTTGAACACCGGGTGGGCGAGGAACTCGCTGCTGCGTAGCAGGGCCTTCGGCAGTGCGTCGGCGGTGCTGGCATCCAGTGCATCCACCTCGACGCTGGCACCGAACAGCTGCCCCAGCGCGACGACGTCGGCGCGGGTGGCGGTTTCGTCCAGGCTGATGCCAACCGAACCGGCATCGATGATGCGCAGGTTGATGCCGGCGGCTTCGGACTTGGCCTTCAGCGCGGCCGAATCAACGCCGGTGATGTGCAGGGTGTCGAAGAAGTCGTTGCCGACTGCCACGCCCTTGCCACGCAGTGCGGCGGCGAGGATGGCAGCCAGGCGGTGGGTGCGGCGGGCAATGCGCTGCAGGCCTTCCGGGCCGTGGTAGACGGCGTACATCGAGGCCATCACGGCCAGCAGTACCTGTGCGGTACAGATGTTGGAGGTGGCCTTCTCGCGGCGGATGTGCTGCTCGCGGGTCTGCAGGGTCAGGCGGTAAGCGGCCTTGCCTTCGGCATCGACCGAGACGCCGATCAGGCGGCCCGGCATCGAGCGCTTGTAGGCATCACGGCAGGCCATGAAGGCGGCATGCGGGCCGCCGAAACCGAACGGCACGCCGAAACGCTGGCTGTTGCCGATGGCGATGTCCGCGCCCCATTCGCCGGGGGCGGCGATCAGGGTCAGCGCCAGCAGGTCGGTGGCTACGGCGACCAGGCCTTGGCGGGCGTGCACGGCCTCGACCAGCGCCTTGTAGTCGCCGATGTTGCCCAGGCTGTCCGGGTATTGCAGCAGCACGCCGAAGGTGTCGGCGGTCAGCGCCTGCGCCGGCTTGCCGATCAGCAGTTCGATGCCCATCGGCTCGGCGCGGGTGCGCAGCAGTTCCAGCGTCTGCGGGTGCACGCTGTCCTGCACGAAGAAGACCTTGGACTTGGACTTGGCCGAACGCTTGGCCAGGGTCATGGCTTCGGCTGCGGCGGTGGCTTCGTCCAGCAGCGAGGCGTTGGCGATCTCCATGCCGGTCAGGTCGGCGACCATGGTCTGGAAGTTGATCAGTGCTTCCATGCGGCCCTGCGAGATTTCCGCCTGGTACGGCGTGTACGCCGTGTACCACGCCGGGTTCTCGAGGATGTTGCGCAGGATCACGTTCGGCGTGTGGGTGCCGTAATAGCCCTGGCCGATGAAGCTGCGCAGCACCTTGTTCTTGTCGGCGATGGCGCGGATCTTGGCCAGCGCGTCGACTTCGGTCAGCGACTCGGGCAGCGCCAGCGGCGCCGGCGACTTGATCGAACCGGGCACGATGGCATCGGTGAGCGATTCCAGCGAATCATGACCAACGGTGCGCAGCATCTGCGCGATTTCAGCGTCGTTGGGGCCGATGTGGCGGTCAACAAACGCGGAGTGGTGTTCGAGTTCGCGCAGCGAAGAGTTGTTCTGGGTCATGGCTGACGTCCGGAGAAGGCATGCAGGGCAGGGGCGGTGAGCCAGGCTTGCCCTGCTGCCGTCCGGTTGCCGCGCACGCGCGACAGCACAGCCGGCAAGCCAAAGGCTTACCTCGCGCCCCTCTGTCCTTTTGCCTGAGAGTTTGGAAGCGACGCGACGAGGATCGTGCGCTTCGTGCACCTTCGGCGCCGGATTGAACCGGTCTCTCCAGAGTTTTGCTACGGGTGGTATCGGGCCTGAGCGATTACGGGCGTTTGCGCCTTCGGCAGCGGGGTGAGCCGCTTCTCCCACCTTGTTCGTACAGCTTGGCGATTATAGCCCGGTAAAGCCCCGGGGCAGACCCGCGCAGCGGCTTGGATTACCATCTACGTCCCGATTTCAACCCCGCGCCTTTCAGGCGTACGGCCGGGCATCCCGGAACCGCTGGCTGAAGCGGGTGAATGTCCGGACAAATTGTCGCATCATGGCCGTTCGCGCCGTCGCGCCCGGTCCTGTTCATTCCGTCCCCACCCTACATCGGCCCCACGCCGGTGCCGTTGCTGGTTATTGAAAGCCATGGAAGCAAGCAAGCAGGTTTCACTGCGTCGTATCGCCATTCTGGTGGCCGGTCTGTCGATGTTCGGCCCGTTCGCGATCGATGCGGTGTTCCCCGCGTTCCCGCAGATGGGTGCCGATCTGGGCGCCGACAAGCTGGCGATGCAGCAGGTGATCAGTGTCTATCTGCTGGCCTATGCGCTGATGAGCCTGGTACATGGCGCGCTGTCCGATGCGCTCGGCCGCAAGGTGGTGATCATCGGCGGGCTGGTGGTGTTCATCGGTGCATCCATTGGCTGTGCACTGTCTACGGACATGGGGACCCTGCTGCTGTTCCGCTTCCTGCAGGGGCTGTCGGCTGGTGTCGGCTACATCATTGGCCGCGCGGTGATCCGCGATCTGTACGACGGTGACGACGCGCAGCGGCTGATGAGCCAGGTCTCGATGATCTTCTCCATTGCCCCTGCCATCGCCCCGATCATCGGCGGCTGGTTGCTGGGTTGGACGCATTGGCAGGGCATCTTCTGGTTCCTGGTTGGGTTCTCGGCACTGTTGCTGCTGATCACCTGCATCTGGCTGCCGGAAACCCATCCGCCGCATGCGCGGCTGAGCCTGCATCCCAAGCGTCTGCTGCAGGACTACATCAGCATCGGCATCAATCCGCGCTTCCTGCGCCTGGCCTTGGCCGGCTCGCTCGGCTTTGGCGGCTTGTTCCTGTACATCGCCTCGGCGCCTGCCTTCGTGCTCGATCTACTGCACATGAATGAGCGTCAGTTCGCCTGGTTGTTCATCCCCACCATCGGCGGCATGGCCTTGGGCGCCTATGCCTCCGGCCGTGCGGCGGGGCGCGTGGATGGCGCGCGGGCGGTGCGGATTGGTTACTGCTTCATGGCGGTCGCGGCAATCTACAACATCAGCTACAACGCCTTCGCCACCGAAATGACCGTGCCTTGGGCGGTGCTGCCGTTCACCCTGACCTCGTTCGGCGTGGCCCTGATCTTCCCGATCCTGACCCTGGCCATTCTCGACATGTACCCGCGCCAGCGCGGCACGGCCTCGTCGATGCAGGCATTCAGCACCCTGGTCACCAACGCCATCATTGCCGGTGTGCTCTCGCCGATGCTCAGTCGCAGCGGCTTGAGCCTGGCCATCGGCGCGGCCCTGTTCGGCCTGGGTAGCTGGGCGATGTGGAAGTGGGAGCGGGTCAGCCAGCGCGCCCAGCGCGATGAAACCGCGTCCTGACACGAATTCACCCCCGCATCGGGGACAATAGCTGCGCCGCCATCACCGGCGGCCGTTCAAAGAGTGAACAACTGATGTCGATCCAATCCAAAGGCCGCCGCGAGGCGAAGAAAAAGCTGGCCGAGCGCGAACGCAACCAGGCTGAAGCCAATCCGCCGGTAAAGGCCAAAGTGGAACCGCATGCCGAACTGCGCGACCAGAACCGAGCATTGCTGGCCGGCATCGTCCGCCGTGATGGCGAATGGGTGCTGGGCATGGATGGCAAGATCGCCGGTGAGACCACCAGTGCCGCACGTGTGCTGGCGCTGATCATGCAAGCGGCCGAGTGGCACGAAAACAACGACACGCCGGTGCGGTTGATGTATTCCGATGCACTGAAGGACGCCGCGCATGCCGAAGCGGCAGAGCAGGGCATCGACTTCGATACCTACAAGCGCAATCTGGCCGGTGAGCTGGGTGCCAAGGGCAAGGCGACCGCGGGTACGCATTGAGCGTGCTGACAAGCGGGAGAACGACAAGGGCGCCGTTGGCGCCCTTGTCGTTTGTAACGAGCGCTGATCGTATCCCCCGCTCTTGTGGGAGCGGCGTAAGCCGCGAAGCATGTAGAGGAACCGTCGCAGCGTTTGGCATTTGTAGGAGCGGCGTGAGCCGCGAAGCACATGCAGCGTCCAGGTCTTTTAATCATTTTTATCGGTGAAGCCCCTGCCGAGCATGGCTCGGCACTACAGGAGCGATTGGTTTGTGTGGGAGCGGCGTAAGCCGCGAAGCATGTAGAGGAACCGTCGCAGCGTTTGGCATTTGTAAGAGCGGCGTGAGCCGCGAAGCACATGCAGCGTCTGGGTCTTTGAATCATTTTTATCGGTGAAGCCCCTGCCGAGCATGGCTCGGCACTACAGGAGCGATTGGTTTGTGTGGGAGCGGCGTAAGCCGCGAAGCATGTAGAGGATCCGTCGCAGCGTTTGGCATTTGTAAGAGCGGCGTGAGCCGCGAAGCACATGCAGCGTCTGGGTCTTTGAATCATTTTTATCGGTGAAGCCCCTGCCGAGCATGGCTCGGCACTACAGGGACCGTTGGTAGTTCCACAGCGGCCGGAACGCGCTGCGGTGCAGCCATGCCAGGACCGCGAGATAGCAGAAGTGAAACGTGCCCCACGGCCAATCGTGGTTGAGGAACAGGTGGAAGATGAAGATGCCTGTCACCAGCGGTGCAAGAACCGCGATGCCAAGCGGCGCGGTGCGCTGGAACAGCAACAGGATGCCGCCCGCCAGGCAGCTGCCGGCGATCAAGGGATCAACGATTCCACTGTCGGTCAGCGCGGTGGTAAGTGCTTTGGCGGCGGGCGCCTCCTTGTGGTCCGGCCACGCGGTGCCGAACAACTTATAGGAGAACCAACTGGCACCAACGTAGGTGTAGAACAGGGCGAACAGCCAACGAGCAACAGCAATGATCCAGGTCATGCCAGGTACTCCTGTGGTGCCGCCGGGTGGCGGTTGATGTCGGGGCGATCCGTCCTTTTGCCGGTGCTGCTGTCCGGCAGCCGCTGCTCCCCTATGTGGCGGATGGTAGCGCAGCGTTGCTGCTTCTGAAGGGATTTCGCGCGGATCAGCTGGCTTGCGCGGTCTCAGGCAGGTAATGCGTGGCTTGCCGGTGAAAGAGCCGCAAACGCAGTTGTGGCTATAATCCCGATCACGACGTCCCCTGAGCATGGAGGCACACCTGATGTCTGTTGCAGCTATTCCTGATGTCTCGCTGGTTGATAACAGCGAGCAGCGCACGCCCTTGATCCTGGTGCTGGATTGTTCCGGCAGCATGGGCGGTGAACCCATCGCGCAGTTGAATGCCGGACTCAAACTGCTGGAGCAGGAGTTGAAGGGGGATGTGATCGCAGCCAAGCGCGTGCGCGTGCTGCTGATCGAATACGGCGACATGGACAACGCGGCGATTACCGGTGACTGGTGTGACGCGATGGACTTCAGCGCGCCGGAGCTTACCGCCAATGGCACCACGCCCACCGGCGCGGCGGTGGAACTGGCGTTGCAGGAAATCGAAGACGAGAAGGCCCGCTTCCGTCAGGCCGGCGTTGCCTATACGCGGCCGTGGCTGTTCCTGATGTCCGACGGCAACCCCACTGATGCATGGGAGGCAGTCGCCGAACGCTGCCGTGATGCCGAACAGCAGAACAAGGTCGCGGTATTCCCGATTGGCGTTGGCAACGCCGACATGGGCGTGCTTGGCCAGTTCAGCCGCAATGGCGAGCGTGGTGTAAAGCGCCTGCAGGGGCTGCAGTTCAAGGAGCTGTTCATGTGGCTCAGTGCCAGCATGCGGGTGGTATCCAATTCCACGCCCGGTGGCCAGGTACAGCTGCCGTCGACGGATAGCTGGTCGAACGTGACGGTTTGACCATGGGCTGGCGGGTGATGGCCGCATCGGCCACGGGACGTTCCCATCTGGATCGCGGGCAACCGTGCCAGGACGCCTATGCATGGGCGAGCGTCGGCCGCGTGTTGGTTGCCGCGGTGTGTGATGGCGCAGGTTCTGCTTCGCACAGTGATACCGGCGCAAAAACGGTTTCCGCTGCGGTAGTGGCGGCGGTTGCCGCGCATCGCCAGTTGGGCGGCGAACCTACGGCCCTGGCAGTGGAGGCGGTGCGGGAAATCATCGAAGCTGCAATCGTCGATGCTCGCGAGCAATTGGGCAGTGTCGCTGCGGCCAAACAGCTGACGCTCGCCGATCACGCCTGCACCTTGGTTGGCGTTGTGGCGGACATGAACGGCGGTTGGTTCTTCCATGTGGGTGATGGTGTTGCAGCCAGCGAGTTCGCGCCGCCGCAGCTGCCGGCGGTATCGCTGCCGGCCAATGGTGAGTACGCCAATGAAACCTGGTTCGTTACCGGCGGCAACTGGCGCGAGCAACTGCGCCTGACCCGCTTCGATGGGCAGGCGCAGGCCATCGTGCTGATGTCCGATGGTGTGCAACCGTTTGCGATGACGCGTGATGGCAGCGGCTTGTTCCAGCCATTCATCGCGCCGGTGCTGCGCTACCTGGGCGGCGTGGACACTGAGCATGGCAGTCAGGCGCTGCAGGCGACCCTGGCCGACCCGCGTACCGATCACATCACCGGCGACGACAAGACGTTGCTGGTAGCGTTGCCGGTCTAGGCGCATGGCCGCACAAGCCGGCGATACCATCTACGACGACCGCCGTGCACCGTTGACGCTGGGCAGGCTGCTCAAAAGCGGTGGCGCTGGCAGCGTGTTCCTGATCAAGGAACGCCCGCTGGAGGTCGCCAAGCTCTATCACTCGGACAAGGGCGGGCAGGTTTACGAGCGCAAGGTACGGGCGATGCTGGAACTGCGTCCCGACCTACCCGATGTTGAGGACAAGGGCGTGCGCCAGGTGCAGATCGCCTGGCCTACCGGTCTGCTGCGGGACAGGGCGCGACGCTTCATCGGCTTCACCATGCCGGTGCTGGATGTGGCGGCCACCAGTGACCTGGAGCATGTACTGCAGGAGCGGCAGGCGCGCGAAGAAGGACTGCCAACCGCGCTCGGGCCCAAAATGACGTTGGCTGCCAACCTGGCGGTGATGTTGGCGGCGCTGCACGAGCGACAGCACTACGTGGTGGACCTGAAGCCGCTCAACGTGCGCTTCTACCGGAAGTCCTTGTTCATCGCGATGCTGGATTGCGATGGCTTCAGTATCCAGGGCAAGGGCGAACGTTTCCTTTCCGAACAGGTCACGACCGATTACCTCGCTGCGGAGTTCCAGCAACGCGGTGTCGCCTCCGGCGAAGAGGAAGCGCAGGACAGGTTCGCGCTGGCAGTGATGGTGTTCCAGTTGCTCAACTCGGGCCTGCATCCGTATAGCGGGCGTCCGAATGGCAGCACATTGCCCAGCGATCTGCCGGGGCGCATCGCCGCAAACCTCTATCCATACGGAGCAGCGAAAAGCGAAACGCGGATACTGCCTTCGCCGGTCAGCGGCCATGAGGCGTTTCCAGCCGAGCTGCGCGAAATGTTCGATCGTGCCTTCGCCAGCCAGGCGCGGCGACGCCCGGCGGCGGCGGAATGGTCGTCGCTGTTGCTACGCTATGCACGGCGGGCCAACGGCTTGCTGGTGAAGTGCGCAAAGGATGGCTCCCATCAGCATTTCAGTGGCATGCCGTGTGCAGGCTGTGCACGTGCGGAGTTGCTGGCAAGCAGCGCGCGTGCCGGGCAGTCGCGGGCAAAGCAGACGTTAGCCACTGGCAGGAAAGTTAGGCGTGTGCCGCGCCGGACCCGTACGGCCACGCCCAATGTGGCTGCTGCCTTGACCGCGGCAACGCAGGTACCGGCGACACAGCCGGTTGGGCTGGGCATGCGGATGTTTTTTGCAGTGATCGGGCCGGTGCTGTTGGGCTGGGCAACCACTTGGGGAATGACGGCCTATCGTGACTACCTGGCGGACAAGGATCCGGGCTGGTGGTTGACCCTGGGGCTGGGCTTCCAGAGCGGCCTGCTGATGGCTGCGGTGTTGTTGTTCCTCGTCTGCGTGCCGGTGTTGATTTTGAGCAAGCGGCCATGAAGATCGCCATCGGCATATTCGTCGCGCTGCTGATGCTGCTGTTCGTGGTGGTGTTTGCTGGTTGGTTGGGTGTCTACATCTATGGCGGAGTTGAATGGATCGGGCATCGGTTCGCCACGGGTGCATTGCCGGATGGCAGGGCGGCGTTCCGTGCCGGTGTGCTGGTGGGCAGTCTGGTCTCGGTAGGTGCGCTGCTGCGTGTGGCGATCAAGGACAAGTCCCATGTGTACGCGGGCGCGGCGCTGGTTGTGGGGGTTGGGTTTGCCTTTCTGCTGTTTGCCACCCGCTTGTCTCCATATGTCGTAATACCGGAAGAGGGAACGCTGAGCGCCGGCGCTGCAGGCAGTTCGCCTGCGGTCAAGCGTACCGAGATTCCCGAATGGTATTCACGCAGCAGCTACGAGCGTGACGCAGCTGGGAAAGTACATGCGCTCGCCAGGGCTGCTGCACGTCAGGATCAGCAGCGGGTAGATGCCGGGCTGGAAGAACTGCAGCTATGGGCGCGCAGGGGCGTGCGTGTTGGCGGCGATCGCGAGGCGTTCAATGCTGCGCGCGACAGGTTCAATGCCACCTTCGACATACCGGCAAGCAGGGAAACAAAGGAAAAGCAGGCCTTGCAGCGCCATGCCGCACTGAAGTCAATGTGGCAGGCCGTACCTGACGTGGATATCGCCGGGCGGCGGGTGTTGGTGCAGGACATGGCTGTGCTTGCGTTTGCCTTGCAGCTGAAGGCTGCGCGCGGTTCCGCTCAGGATGCCGCGGTGGATGACGATGGCTTGCTGGAGGAAAAATTCATTGACCTGATTCGCCTGCAGGAGGCCATCCTCGGCTATGCACCCAAGTCCGCCGAGTTCTGGTCGAGCTATGCCGCCACCATCGTGGATGCCGACGAAGAAGTGGCGTTGGGAGCTTTGCTGCTTGCCGACCAGTTGCGACGCTCGGCTGGATCCGGTCGCTCCGCGATGACGATGTCGATCAGCGATGAGATGCTGTTTCAATCGGATATGCGGACCAGCACCCGCTTGCTGCCGGATGGCTCGCGCCTGCGTTTGGATTTTCTGAAGGCGCGTGCTGCAGTGATCATCGGCAACACCGCGTCCGCAGCGGGAGAGCGCAGCGCCTTGGCAGAAGAGGGGAAAAACTTTTCCTCGGAGCTGGCGCTGCCTGCGCCACAGTTCGTGCACACCGGCAAGGGCTTGCTGCCTTCGCCGCCACCGGCACCGCCGGCGGTGTCGCCTGTGAGTTCTGCTGAGGAGTTGGTCAGGATTGATCTGCCCTCTGCGGGGTTTGAGCAGCAACAGCGGCCTGTGGTGCTGCCGTCGGCAGGCATCAGCAGTGGTGGCAGCGTGCTGGTGGCGGTGGACGTGTTGGCCGATGGCAGCATCAGTTCGGTCCTGATTGAGCGCAGCAGCGGCGATCCGGCGCTGGATGATTCCGTGCGATGGTCGGCACGCCATTGGAAAGCGCTGACGCCAATTGCCGCGAATGGGGAGCGGCGGCGCGTGCAGGTGCGATTTGAAGCACCACAGCCGGTGGAGGAAATGCCTGACTGGCCACCACCACCGATGGTGCCGGGCAGGGAGTCTGTGGCAGCACCGGCCAAGGCGGCGTCACGACCGGTTTCGCCGCTCACCGTGCAGCATCTGCAGGAGCTGGTAGCGCGCCAGGCGCGCTTCAACCCACCACGCTATCCCACTGCCGCCTGGAATGAAAAGGCGGGTGGCACAGTGGTGCTGGCAATCAGGCTGGCCGGATCAGGCGAGGTCCGCGGAGTCAGTATCACCCGGAGCAGTGGCAATGCCTTGCTGGATAATGCCGCCCGCGAAGCGGCCATGGGCTGGAGTGTGTCGCCTGGGGAGACGGCGGCTGGTGTGGACGAGGTGATGCTGCATCTGCCGGTGATGTTCAGGGCGGAGTAGATACGCAAATCAACGTTCAGTTGATTTCGCCCCGCTATAACCTCGAGTCGTTGCTGCCCTCCACCGAATGGAAGGAGGCGGGGTTGCTGCAAGAACGGGGGAAGATGGGCGCGCGGGCTTCTACAGTCCGTGGCGCTCGAAGAGCGCGCGATAGATATTCGGCTCATCCCCGTTGGGTGAGAACATGGGGTGTCCAGGATCGCGCTGCCACACTCCCAGCATGCTTACGATTTTCCGGAGCTCGCCTATGAACGCCTCCTCCCGCGATGATCGAGAACTCTTTGAGGCCGCAGCATGCTCGGCGATGCTTGTGCATTCTTCGTAGAAATCACGGGAAATCCTGTCGCGACGTATGCCCAGCTTTGCCAGTTCAGCGGAGACGATCGTGGAGCCGGACCATTCGACAGGGTTGCGAGACGATGGGAGGCAAGCAGTGATCGCCGCGACAATGCAAGCCATTACAAGTATGAAGAGCGGTATCAATTTTGACCTCTTGCTGCGTGCATGTTTCAAGTCGTTTCAAAGCTTCAGGACAAAGGCTGATCGGGATGGCTGTTGTGCGCAGCCCTGCTCAATAGTCGCGCGCTGCATCGAACCATTGCTGTGAGAGATCATCGTTTACGCCGATGCGCAGGGCATGCTCTGAACGGCCGAGCTGCCAGATCGCCTCGCCGAGGTCGTCGCGCTCGGAGGTCTCGATGCCCTTGAGCGTATTGAAGCATACGCTGAAGCAGGTAAGAGCAGCTTCCCCTTCGGCGAGCGTTCGTGCGGATTTCAATGCCGCCAAAGCAGTGTCGTAAGCCTCATTGGCCTGCTTGGCCAAGCGCTTTGGCCACGCCGAGAAGGGGCGGCCGAACTCGCTTTCCCACCAGCTTGCTTTGCGAAGCTGCGAGACCGAGGCATGCCCGGTCCAGGCGCGCTGCTGGGCGCGTGCCTTCAACTGCTGGCGTAGGCGCTTGCCTGCAGTTTCTTCGACATTGAAGGCAATGAAGCCATCCAGCACAGGCCAGCAGCCAAGTGCTGGCAGACCTTCCAACGACGGCATGTAACGCAGCTGCAGGTTCTGCAGCTGCGGCTGTGCAGCAAGTACTTCAAGGTCGACGAAATTGCCATACAGGCTCAGCGACGTCAGATGTTTGAAGCGCGACAGGCATTTCAGCGAGATGGGGCGTGCCATCGGTTTGTTGACCAGCATCAGGTCGTGGACGGCATGCAGCTCGCCCATGTCCGGTAGCTGGAATGCAGTGGTCTCCCTGCGCGAACCCGTTTCCGGGGCCAGCGATAGCGAGCGGGGCAGGTTTCCCTGTGCGGAGAAGCGGCCGATGTCGCCGGAGATGCTCAGGTGCAGGTTTGCACCGATTTCCTGCCCGGGCAGGAGCATCTGCAGGCGCGCACCCGGCACGTCCAGTTGAATCGCCAAGGTGCGGATATTGGATTGGCTGGCATCGATCAGGGTATCGGTGTTGAGCCCAGGCACCCAGGTCAGCTGCTCGATGGGACGCTGGTGGGCCCACTCGAAGATGCTTTGATCGTTGCCCGTGTAGTGGATCACCCGCGGCCAGGGTGAGCCGGCTGGCGTGGCGAATGGAGTGAACGCTGCCCAGTTGATCTTGAGATCAGCGGCGACCTGAAGATCTGACTTTGCTGCCGAGCCAGCAGGAGCGATCGCCAGGCTGCCCACACCCAGCGTACGAACCAGGGTATGACTGCCGGTGCCAGTGAGATCGATCGGATAGCTGCCGGGACCGGTCAGGAGGGTGTCGGGATTGTTGTCCGCTGCGGTGTTTCTGCTGTCCATCTTCATCCTTGGAATGACTGCCGTCCGTTTGCTTGTGGCGTTGTTGCCCGTGCCTGCTGATCGCTGCTACTGGAACGATCGGAGGACCGGGGCATGCATCACTGGCCCTCGATGCTCAGGCTGTCGAGCACGGCATTGGCTTTGGCCGCAAGCCCAAGGTCGCGATTGTCGTCGGTGTAGCGATGGTAGTAGCGCAACTCGTAGCCGACGCCCTTGGACTGCAGTGAGCCGCAGGAGAGTGCGTACTGCTCGCTCCATTGTCGTTGCCCATCGGCCGCTGGCTGCCGCGCTTCGAGCAGCAGATGGATCTTTGCGCAGCGCGGGTCCGCAGGATATTCGCTCACCTGGAGTGCGCTGATCTTGAAGCGGGGGCTGCTGGCGTAGCCCTGCTCCAGATTGCGTTTGATGGTTCTGATGTAGCCGGATAACGGCGAAATCGGTGCATCAAGCGTGGTCATATAGGCTTCGATCTTGCGGTTGTCCGAAGCGGATTCCGCGTTCCAGCTGAGGGTCGTGCTCGTTCCCGAACCATTCCTGGTCCAGCCTTCTTCGTCCGGAGGCGTGAATGCAAGGCCAAACGTCCTGCTCGCATCGGTGATGCCGACATGTATCTGCCCGGTGCCGGTGCTTTCGTTGGCGAGCGCCGGGCTGAGCAGGGTCGAATGAATGACGAGTGTGAAAAGGCCTGCAGCGAATTTCATTGTTGCCTCCCAAAGTTACCGGGTAACCATGCCACGGCATGACGATGTGTCAAGGCAGGTGCGTGGCACATCGTGGTGTGCCAGCTCTGCGGGTTGCTACCGGTGGCATTTGCTCTCGACGCAGATGCTGCGCGAGCGGAAAAGCAAAGGGCGCCATTGCGGCGCCCTTTGCGTGCTTCTTCAGCTGCAGCGCTTACGGTGCCGACGGCTGCGCCGGTGCGGCCGCTGGAGTACTAGCCGGTACAACAGCCGGAGCCGCGGCCTGCCAGCCGCACATCTGCCCTTCGTTCTGCTGCTTCAGCCATTCCTGCAACGGTGCGAAGTATTCCAGCATCGGGCCGGCATCGAGCTTCTCGGTGCCGGTCAGTTCCTTCAGCGTGGCCTGCCACGGCTGGCTGGAACCCTTGCTCAGCATTGCCCAGAACTTCTGCCCGGCTTCCTTGTTGCCGTAGAAGCTGCACTCGTTGAGCGGGCCGGTGTAGCCGGACGCGTCGCACAGGCCCTTGTAGAACTGGTACTGCAGGATGCGCGCCAGGAAGTAACGCAGGTACGGGGTGTTGCCCGGCACGTGGTACTTGGCGCCGGCGTCGAAGAACTCTTCGCCGCGTGCGCTGGCCGGGGCCACGCCCTGGTACTGCGCCTTCAGTTCCCACCACTTCTGGTTGTACTGGTCCGGCTTGATCGAACCGTCAAACACGCCCCAGCGCCAGCGGTCGATCATCAGCCCGAACGGCAGGAACGACACGCCCGACATCGCCATGCGCATCTGCGCATTGATGGTGGCTTCGCGGCTTTCCTGCTGCGCGCCGACCAGACCGATCGAGTTGAGGTACTTGGGCGTCATCGCCAGCACGATGGTGTCGCCGATGGCTTCATGGAAGCCGTCGTTGGCACCGCCCTGGAACAACGGCGGCAGCGGGTTGTAGGCCAGGTCGTAGTAGATGTGGCCGAGCTCGTGGTAGATGGTGGTGAAGTTTTCTTCGTTCGGGGTGATGCACATCTTGGTGCGCACGTCCGGGCCCACGTCCTTGCCGTCGCCGCCCATGTTCATGTCCCAGGCGCTGGCGTGGCAGACCACATTGCGGTCCAGCGGCTTGATGAACTGGGTGTTCTGCCAGTAGCTCTCCGGCAGCTTGGGCATGCCCAGCGAGACGTAGAAGTCCTGCGCGCGCTCGGTCATCTGGCGGGCGGTGACCAGCTCGGCCTCACGCTGTGCCTTGAAGCGGCTTGCCGGGTCGGCGCCACCGGCCTTGGCGAGGGCGGCGCTGAGGTTGGTCTGGTACTGCTTCTCCAGCGCGGCGGTGATGTCCAGGCTGCCTGCGTTCGGGTACGGCGCAGTCATGTCCCACAGGTTGCTCCAGTCCTGCTGCCACATGTTGCCGGTCAGGTGCGCGGCAATCATGCCGCCGCCCACTTCGGCCTTGTCCTTGCCGTATTCCTTGTCCAGCTTGGCGCGGGTATAGCAATGCACCTGCTCGTACAGCGGCTTGACCTGCTCCCACAGGCGGTCGGTTTCCGGGCCGACCTGATCGGCCGGCATGTCATAGCCGCTGCGCCACATCTGGCCGGCGTCGGTATAGCCCAGTTCGCGGGCGCCTTCGTTGACCAGTTCGACGAAGCGCTGGTAGTTGGCGCGCGACGGCACGGCGGTGGACTGCCAGCCCTGCCACGCATCGAGCTGCTTGTCGTAATCGCGCGAGGTGGCCAGTACCTTTTCCAGATCGCCGAGCTGGCGGCAGTTCTTGCTGTCACCTTCGCCCACGCAGTAGGTGCCGGCGCCGTAATCGCCTTCCAGCTTGGTGGCGATGCCGGCCAGTTCGGCCAGCTTCTGCGGGTCGCGCGGAGCGGGCATCGAGGTCATCAGCTTGAGCAGGCTGATGGCGCGCTTGGTGTCGGCGCTCATCGGCTGGCCTTCGTACTTGTTGGCCTGCTCGATCCAGCCATTGAGCACGGTCAGCCAGCGCTCGTTGGCCTTGGCCGCCACACGGGCCGAGTCGTCATTGATGTAGGTGGACGACAGCCACTGGGCCGAGGTCATTTCCGGGTACATGGCCTTGTATTCGGCATTGACCCGGGCGATGAACTGGTCAGCGCTTTCGGCCGGTGCGGCCTGGGTGGTGGCCGGCTTGGCGGCGTCGGTGGCGGCGTCCTGTTTACAGGCAGCCAGCGAGAGCACGGCCACGCCAACGGCGGCGGCCAGGACCAAATGACGATTCTTCACAGCAAACCCCGGTTTGTAAGTACCGGCGAAGGCTAGTGGGGCAGCGGCCGGGCCGCAAGTGGAGAAAGCTCAGCGCTTGAGCGCCATCAGCAGAACGCCACCGCCGATCATCGCCACGCCCAGCCATTCACGCCAGGCCAGGCGCTCGTGCAGGAAAGCCACGGCGAAGAGGGCGACCAGCACCACGCTGAGCTTGTCGACCGGGGCTACCTGCGAGGCTGGACCGCGTTGCAAGGCACGGAAATAGCACACCCAGGAGGCGCCGGTGGCCAAGGCGGACAGCGCCAACCAGCCGATGGTTGTGCCGGGCAGCTGCAGTGGATTGCTCCATTTGCCGGTTGCGGCAACGAACACCGCCAGCACCACGCTGATGATGATCGTGCGCAGCAGCATCGCCATGTCCGAGTCGATGTTCTGCAGGCCGAGTTTGGCGAAGATCGCGGTCAGCGCCGCGAATACTGCGGAAAGCAGTGCCCAGGGAAGCCATTGCGGGAAGGTGGCCATGAGAGCTCCTTGTTGCAGGTGGCAGGTTGTTTTGTGGAGGCGGCTTGCTTGTAGGAGCGGCGTAAGCCGCGAAGCTGATGGATCATCACAGCAACGTAAAGCAAGCAACTGCAACAGCTCCCCCCATCCGCCCTTCGGGCACCTTCCCCCGCAAGCGGGAGAAGGGACGGTAGAGCCAAGGCCAAGAGCCAAGGCCAAGAGCCAAGAGCCAAGAGCCAAGAGCCGAAGGATCCCGTGTTGCCTATCTCGACACTTGCCGCCCTTGAAACTCCCAAGCCTGCATAGCAGCAACCCGAAGCCAATCCCGTCAATCCATCAACCCGCACACTCCGCAAACACATCCCGAGACCGGTCATACACCGAAGTCTGCACCTGCATCAGGCCAAGCACCGAGGGAAACAGGTTGTCCTGGTCGGTGCGCTGCGCAGACCGGCGGCGCACGCAGCTCATGTCCAGGCCACGATCTGCGGTAAACCCCGGCGAGAACCACATCACCATCGGTACCCGGGTCTGCTCTTCCGGGGCGATCGCATACGGCACGCCGTGCAGGTACAAGCCCTTTTCACCCAACGATTCGCCGTGGTCGGACAGGTAGACCATCGCCGTGTCGTAGTCGTCCAGCCCGCGCAGGGCGGCGATGGTGCGGGTCAGGAAGTGATCGGTATAGCGGATCGCATTGTCGTAGCTGTTGACGATGTCCTCGCGGCTGCACTTGCCCAGGTCCGCGGTGTCGCAAGTGGGAGCGAACTGGCGGAATTGCGCCGGATAGCGCTGGAAGTAGCTCGGGCCGTGGTTGCCCAGCTGGTGCAGCACAACCACGCGATCGCCAGGCTTGGCCCGAACCTGATCGGCAAGATTTTCCAGAAGAATCTCATCCATGCAGCGGCCGTCGGCGCACAGGCCCGGCGTGGTTGCATCATCCAGGCGCTGGATCTCCAGACCATCGCAAACGCCCTTGCAGCCGGACTGGTTGTCGCGCCATAGGGTTGCGATGCCCGCATGCTCAAGCACATGCAGCAACGACTGGTGGCCGCGGATCTTCTTCTCGTCGTAATCATGGCGACCGAATGGCGAGAACATGCATGGCAGTGACACCTCGGTGCTGGTGCCGCAGGAATGCATGTCGGGGAAGTTGATCACCCCGGTCTGTGCCAGTTCCGGCGTGGTCTGCCGGGCATAGCCGTTCAAGCCCCAGTTCTGCGCACGCACGGTTTCGCCGACCACCAGCACCAGCAGTCGCGGCTTGCTGCCGGCTGCGCGTGGCATGGCCTTGGCATCGGTGCCCAGCGGCAGCTTGGGTTGTTTCTGTATCGGGCTGGAGCTTGCAAGGTTCTGTTTCAGCGCGATGATGTAGTTGACCGGCGTGGCCAGATAGCGCACTTCGCGGTGATTGCGCATCAGCGCTGAGATGTTCTGGAACGACAGCATGGTGCCAGCACCGCCAGCGACGATCACGGCAAGCAGGAAGGCCACGCGCCATAGCACGGTGCGGCTCCAGCTGCGCTTGCGCAGGCGTACGCGCCACAGCAGAACGGTTGGCAGCAGGCCGTAACCGATCAGTGGCAGCAGCAATGCCGGCGTCATCAGCTCACGTGACTCCTTGTGGTCGGTGGCCAGGACATTGCGCAGCATGTCCGCGTCCAGATAGACGTTGTAGCTGTTCATGTAATGCGTTGCGAAGGCGGTGGTGATGAACAGCACCGTCAGCACGAGCTTGGCGTTCCAGCGCCAGATCAGCAGGCTGAAGAGGATGGCATGCACACTCACCAGCAAGGCAAACAACGAGACCGCGAACAGCACGCTGCTCGGATTGGTGGCAATCGCGCTGCGCCAGAACAGGTTGTTGCAGACCAGCGCAAAGAACGTGCTGGCGATCAGGATCAGGGTTTCAGTGCTGATCTCAGGGCGCCACTCCCGCAGGAGTGACCATGACAGCGGAAAGCCAAGGCGGCGAGGGGCGACAACGCTCATGTGCGTTCTCCAACAGGTGTGATGTGCGACAGCGAGTTGGTCGCCGCAGGTGACGGGAACATCCACAGATAGAGCACCGTTGCGACCAGCCAGCTGATTGCCAGTGACCACAGGTCATGCGAGGCGAAGTGGGCGCCGCGCAGCTGCTGGGCGAGGCCGAAAACCATGCCGACCAGCAGTGCGATGCTCAGTGCCGGCCAGCGCCATTGCGGGCGTACCTGCAACATGAAGAAGAACAAGGCGACCCAGGCGTAGCCGGAACCGGCATGGCCGGCCGGGAAGCAGGCGGCATGACCCAGTGCAACCGGGCGCTGTTCGAACAGGCCGATGAACGGACGCAGGCCGCCATAGCGTTCCAGGTCCCACGGGCAGTCCATGTGGGTCCAGGACTTCAGCAGCGCGACGATGCCGGTGGACAGTGCTACCGACGACAGCAGATAGGCCAGCGGACGCCGCAGCGGGCGCCAGCGCGTATCCATGCCGCTGCGGATCAACCCGAGCAGTACCAGCAATGCGACAAACCAGGTCAGGTTACGGCCGCCCTTGTGGATCAGATTGCTGGTCCACCACGCGTTCTTGAAGGCCCATTGGCTGCCTTCCCAGCGATAGAGCTGATCTGCGAGCCATTGGTCACCATTGCCGGCCATCAGCAGCACGCTGCCGACGACGGCCAGCAGCAGTGGGATCAGCAGGGTGCGCCCGGCGAAGCTCAATCGGCTGCGTTCGGCAACCGGTAGCAGGGTGGTGGAGGTGGGTTGCTGCGACATGGAGCAGGGGCACCATCGGACTGGGTGCGGCCATGCTGTGTCGGCGTGTGTCGGAGACTGGTCGGAGCGATGTCGTGATTTTGTCGGTGCTTCAGTTTCGCAGCCGACGAGAGCATGGCGCTACAGAACGCAGGAGGGACTGCACCGGTTCCGGCACAGCCACTCCTGCTCGATGTTTCAACGGATGTGCGTCAACAGCAGTCGTTCAGCGTGCTGGCGTCAATCGCTGTCACTATCCAACGCACCCTCGCTGCCAGCGACGACGCCATGTGTCCTGGCAACACAGTCGGCGTGCAGGGCAGTGCCGGGCAGCAACTGCCAGTTGTTGCGGTTGGCGCTGCCGATGTCGATGATCTGGTTGCGATCAGCGCACGGCGTCATTGCCTGGTCGAGGACGAACAGCCAGCGTCGCCGCGGGTCCTGCGTCACCCAGCGCGCCGCGTCTTCCCATTGCTCGGCGACGGGACGTTTGAAGCCGAAATCGGTGGCTTGCGGATGGGTTTGCAGCAGGTTCTGCTCACGCCAGGCAAGCATGCCCAGCTCCGCGTCCGGGCCGATGCGCGCGCGCACCTTGTCCATCACCAGCGATGCGGAACTATAGGGATCAAGTGCAGGCATCGCGCCCAACCCGTACATGGCCCATAGCAATACCGTGCTCAGTACCACGGCCAGCCCGGCCCGACGCAGGCGCAACACCAGCACCAGCAGCAGCGAGGCCGAGGCAAAGCCGATCAACCACCAGCCCACCTGTGGCAACACCCATGGATCGATCGCGCGCTTGATCGCGTTGCGTTGGGCCCAACCATCGCCGTGCACGGCGCCGTAGCCGACCACCATGGTGGCAACGGCCAGCACCAGCACGTAGATCAGCAGCAGCCAGCGCACGCCGGTGCGACGTAGCAGGCCGGGCAGCAAGGGCGCTGCCGCGATGGCCAGGGCCGGCAGCATCGGCAGGATGTAGACCTCGCGCTTGCCCGGGCTGGCGCTGAAGAACAGCAGTACCAGCAAGGCCCAGCCCAGCAGCAGGAGGTAGCGCGGATCTGCGCGGCGGCAGCGTCGCCACCATGCCGGCAGCAGCCATGGCGCCAGCAGGCTGCCTGGCAACCACAGCGTCGCCATCACCTGCAGGTAGTACCAGAACGGTTGATGGTGATGCCAGGCATTGGCGTAGCGGGTACCTGTCTGCTTGAACAACAGTTCCTTGGCATAGGACTGCAGGTGCGGCTCCGGGTTCTGCAACAAGGCAATGGCCAAGGGGCCGAGCCAGATCGCGGTGCCGGCGAGGAAGGCGGGCAATAGCAGCCACCAGCCCCAGCTGCGGCCAGGTCCTGCCGCCTGCGGGTGGCGCCAGCGCCAGGCCATCCACGGCAGCAGCATCAGCAAGGGCAGGAAGCCCACGCCCTTGGTCACGGTGCCAGCACCGGCGGCGAAGGCAGCCAGAGCCAGCGCCCACCAGTTCGGTCCGAGCAGCAGATGCCGCACCAGCCCCCACAGCGCCAGCGTGGTCATGCCCACCAGCACCATGTCGATCTGCGCGCGCTTGGCCATCAGCCCGAACTGGATGCAGACAAACAGGCCAACGACGGCATAGCGGGCGACCTGCCGGTTCCATAGGCACCGGCTCATGTCCCAGGTCAGCCACAGGGTCAGCAGGGCGGCCAGTAGCGACGGCACCAGGAAAGACAGGTTCCAGTCGCCGATGACCTTGTAGGTGGCCGCCTGGATCCACATGAAGGTCGCGGGCTTCTCCGCGTACAGCTCGCTGCCGCGGTGGGGCAGCAGCCATTGCCCGGTCTCCACCATGTGCCGTGCTGCCAGCACGAAGCGGGGTTCGTCCGGTGGCTGCGGTGAACGCATGCCGAGCCCGGCCAGCAGGCTGGCGATGACCAGCACGATCAGGATGGCAAACCACAGCGTGCTGCGGGAAGAGCGGGGCGGGTTTGGGCTCACGAAGGGCTCGGTGTCGAAGGCTGGCAGGATGATGACGTGGACCATGTTGGAAACACGTCGAAGCCAGGATGGCTGGCCTGGATGGCATTCCGACGGCAATCCGACAAAGGCGGCGCTAGGATACGCCAGAGGCGTCCCGACCCGGGACAGCAAGGTCCTGCTGCATGCGGCTGCTGGTCATCGAAGACAATCGCAATCTGATCGCCAATCTCTTCGATTATTTCGAAGCGCGCGGGCATACCCTGGATGTCGCCCCGGACGGAATCACCGGTCTGCACCTGGCCGGCACCCAGAGCTATGACGCCATCCTGCTGGACTGGATGCTGCCGCGCATGGAAGGGCCGGAGGTGCTGCGCAAGCTGCGTGAGGAGTTCCGTTCCGAAGTGCCGGTGATCATGCTGACTGCCCGCGACGAATTGCCGGACAAGATCACCGGCTTCCGCGCAGGCGCCGATGACTACCTGACCAAGCCCTTCGCGCTGCCCGAACTTGAGGTGCGGCTGGAAGCGGTGCTCGCGCGTACCAACGGGCGCAACCCGCGCAAAGTGCTTGAGGTGCATGATCTGCAGCTGGACATGTCCACGTTCGAGGCCCAGCGCGCAGGGCAGGTGCTGCACCTGTACCCTGCGTGCCGCAAATTGCTCGAAGTGCTGATGCGCGCCAGCCCGGCGGCGGTTACCCGCGATCAGCTGGAATATGCGCTGTGGGGCGATGAGCCACCGGATGGCGACATGCTGCGCTCGCACATCTACGAGCTGCGCCGCGCCGTCGATGGTCCGTTCGAGCAGAAGCTGCTGCAGACTTTGCCGCGCGTTGGTTACCGCCTGTCCGCACCTGCGGCGGGTAATGCGCAATGACACGCCGCACGCTGCGGCGCAAACTGCTGGGCTGGTTGGCGATCTATGTCGCGCTGGTGACGCTGGCGGTGTTCAGTGCCGCCAACTATGTGCATGAACATGCCGAGCACGCGGTGTGGCGTTCGCTGTTGAACACCGAGCTGGACAGCATCATTGGCCAGATGCGCAGCGACCCGACCTACCACTGGCAGGATTCGGACACGCTGCGGTTCTACACGGCGGTTGAGCCGGGCGGAATCCCTCCGAGCCTCGCCCAGCTGCACCCGGGGCTGCATGACGGCCCACTGTTGGACGGCAAGCAGACTGCGGTGATGGTGCGCGAAACCAGCGACTATGGCCGGGTGGTGCTGGCGCTGGATATCTCGGATTTCGGCGAGCTGGAGCACTTCATCACCCGCTGGGCGCTGCTGGCGGGTGTGGCCTTGCTGCTGGTGACCTTGCTGATGGCCTGGGTTGGCATGACCCGCCTGGTGCGGCCCTTGTCGGTGCTGGCGCAGGATATTGCCAAGCTGAGCCCCGAACGGCGGGGGCAGCGGGTGCTGGTGGACAAGCGCGGCAGTACCGAGCTGGAAGTGATAGCTGGTGCCTTGAATGATTACCTGCAGCGCAACGAGCATTTTGTCGAGCGCGAACGTGCGTTCATCAGCACCGCCAGCCACGAGTTGCGCACACCGATCGCGGTGATCACCGGTGCAGCCGAATTGGCGTTGGAGCAGCCGGGATTGCCGGACAGGGCGCGCCAGCAACTGCTGCGGGTGCGCAGCACATCGACCGGCATGGAACAGTTGATCCAGTTGCTATTGGTGCTAGCGCGTGACCCGGCCAAACTGTCGGCGATGAGTGAGTTGGTTGCCTTGGATGAACTGCTGCCGGAGGTTGCCGAAGACCATCGCTACCTGGCCAAGGGCAAGGAACTGGAGCTGGTATTGGTGGAGTCCGCGCCGTGCCAGGTGCTTGCACCGTTGGCCGTGGTGCAGGCGGCGGTTGGCAATCTGCTGCGCAATGCCATCGAGAACAGTGATCGCGGCGTGGTGCGTGTCGGTGTTTCCGCCGATGCCGTGCTGACCATCGAAGACCCTGGCCACGGCATGAGTCCGGAAGAAGTGGCGCAGGTGTATGCGCGCATGAGCAAGGGCGAGCGCAATCCGGGCGCGGGCATTGGCCTGGACCTGATCGCACGCTTGTGCGATCACCTGGGCTGGCGGCTGGAGATTCATTCGCAGCCGGAGCGGGGCACCCGGGTGACCCTGGATATGCGGAGTTCCAGGCCGCGCTGAGACGAAGGGGCGAGGATCTTGTAGGAGCGGCATAAGCCGCGAAGCTGGCAATGCTTGTGGGCTGGCAACCTTCGGACCGGATGGCCTATCGGCTTCGCGGCTTACGCCGCTCCCACAAGGTCATTCGCCCGGCAACAGCTCGCGCTCCAGGAGCCAACGCTTTGCGTCGTCGGCGTCCTGTTCGAACCAGGCCTGGGTCGAGCCCAGCCGGTAGGTGTAGCCCCAGCTGTCCATGTCGGCCATCAGCCGCGCGCTGCCCACACCCGGCAATTGCCCGGCCAGCACGATCTGCAGGTAGCAGGTGGCGTCTTCTTCAGGAACCGAGTCGGTGGCGTCGGTATGCACCTGTGCACGGCGCTCGGGCGGCAGCACGATCAGGTGGCAGGATTCGTGCAGCATCGAGTGCACCGGCGTGTCGTCGCGCACATAGACATCGCAGGCGATGATGCCGGCCTCGGGCTCGCCCCAGTAGCTGCCGGGAATCTTCTCGCCGGCGGCAACGTGGTTCAGCTGCAGGCCGTGGCGCGCGAGCAGGCTCGCCGCATCGGCCCACTGGATATCGCCAACGCACAGCACGGGCCGGGTTGGTTGATTGGCAGGAGTTTCGTTCACGGCTATCCGAGTCCCGGCGGCCGTAGCCGCCGGGCTGTCATCACTTGTCGTCGGGCAGGGCCACGGAGATGTCGAGCACGTCGTTGGCGCCGTCCTTGACCAGGTCTACGCGGACCGCGTCGGCGTCGATGTTGACGTACTTCTTGATCACTTCCAGCAACTCACGTTGCAGCAGCGGCAGGTAATCCGGGCCGCCACGGGTGCTGCGCTCCTGCGCGATGATGATCTGCAGGCGGTTCTTCGCCGTTTCGGCGGTCGTCTTCTTCTGTCTCAGGAAGTCGAGCAGTCCCATGCTTATCCTCCAAACAACTTGCTGAAGAAGCCCTTCTTCTCCACGGTGGTGAAACGCATCGGGCGCTCTTCGCCCAGGATGCGGCTGACCGCGTCATCGTAGGCCTGGCCGGCCGGCGATTCCGCGTCAAGGATGACTGGCTCACCCTTGTTGGAAGCGTTCAGCACATCGCCCGATTCGGGGATGACGCCGATGGCTTTCAGGCCCAGCACTTCTTCCACGTCGGTGATGCTGAGCATCTCGCCGCTTTCGACGCGGACCGGGCTGTAACGGGTCAGCAGCAGGTAGGCCGGCACCGGCTTGCCTGCTTCGGCATTGGCGGTCTTGGAGTCGAGCAGGCCGATGATGCGGTCCGAGTCGCGCACCGAAGACACCTCCGGGTTGACCACGACAACGGCGCGATCGGCGAAGTACATCGCCAGGAACGCGCCCTTCTCGATGCCGGCCGGGGAGTCACAGATGATGTAGTCGAAGCCGTCCGCAGCCAGGTCCTTGAGGACCTTCTCCACGCCTTCCTTGTTCAGCGCGTCCTTGTCGCGGGTCTGCGAGGCGGCCAGCACGTAAAGGTTGTCGAAGCGCTTGTCCTTGATCAGGGCCTGCTTCAGCGTGGCCTCGCCGTGGACGACGTTGACGAAGTCGTACACCACCCGGCGCTCGCAGCCCATGATCAGGTCAAGGTTGCGCAGGCCGACGTCGAAGTCGATGACGGCCACTTTCTTGCCGCGCCGCGCGATGCCACAGGCGATGCTTGCGCTGGAGGTGGTCTTGCCAACGCCACCCTTGCCGGAAGTGACTACGATTATTTCAGCCAAAGGATCTCTCCTGAATGTCGTTGTGAGCTGCGTCAATCCAGCGCAGCAATCATGATCTGGTCCTGTTCCAGCCACACCTGCACGGCCTTGCCGCGCAGATTGTCCGGAATATCGTCCAGTACCTTATACCGTCCTGCAATCGCGACCAGTTCAGCGTGGAAGTCGCGACAGAAAATGCGTGCGCTGGTGTTGCCCTGGGCACCGGCCAATGCGCGGCCACGCAGCGTACCGTAGATATGGATGCTGCCGTCGGCGATGACTTCGGCGCCAGCGCCTACTGTTGAGAGTACGGTCAGGTCGCAGTTCTCGGCGTACAGCTGCTGGCCTGAACGTACAGTGGTCAGCTGCATCCGGCCCGGCTGCGGCGCTGCGCCATCCGCGGGCGGTGCGGCAGGTGCTGCCACCGCGGCGGCGCGCTTGCTCTGCTTGGCAGCGGGAGCTGCGGCGGGAGCCGTTTCGGCTTCGACGGGTTCGTACTGGGCGCGGAACTTGGCCAGTACCGGCAGGCCAAGTTGCTGGGACAAGGTTTCCGTTTCGCTGCTGCCGTAGGCCAGGGCGACCGGCAGTACACCGGCGTCGCGCAGGCCATTGACCAGGCTTTGTGCCGTAGCCAGGTCCGGCAGCTGGCTCAAACCGCCGAAGTCCAGGATTACCGCCGCGCGGCCGAATAGCTTGGGTGCGCGTGCAACGCGCTCGCGCATTTCCTGGGCCAGGCGCTCCACGTCGAGGGTGCGGATGCGCAGGTTGGCAATGCCGACCTGCCCGATTTTCAGTTCACCAGCTTGCTCGTAATCCAAATTCACTGCCATCTCAGGTTCCGGTCGGCCGCTGTTGCAGCAGCCGGCGTGTGTTGCCTACCCAGGGAACGTCGGGCAGGTTGTCGCCATAGGTCTCTTTTACCCACTCGTAGCTGCACAGATCCTTGAGCAGCATGCTGGCCCGGACATCGACCGAAGGCATGGTGTTCTGGCCGACCTCGCGGAAGCCGAAGCTGCCGTGGAACAGCAGGGCGGCATCGGCGCCGTGGTCGAGGAAGACCTCGCAGGCCATCTGCGGGTAGCGCAGCTCAGCGTAACTCTGGGCATCGGCATAGAAGGCGCGGCCGACACCACCGCCACGGCGGCGGCTGGCCACCACGATGCGGTCGATATAGAAGAAGCTGGGGTAGCGCTGCTGGAACCAGGCGAAATTGCAGCTGTCATGGGCACTGTTGCTGCCGTAGCCGACCAGAAAACCAGCCATGTTGCCGTCGCGTTCGGCAACCCGGAAGTATTCGGCGGTTTCATAGAAACGGCGGAGCTTGGCTGCATCCAGCGGAAGAATCGCAAGACCAGCGTTGTTGTTCAGTGCCAGGACGGAATCGAGCTCGTGCTCGCGCACGTCGCGGATAACAATCGACATTGTGACTCCGTGGGGTATCGCGGTCGGCCCGGTGGGCTGTGGCGCGATTATCGCATGGGTGGCACGAGCCCGGCGAGCCACACGCGATGGTTGCGATGCATGACTTCCGAGGGAGGGCGCTGGGGCGGCCGGGTCCTTACCATGCACGGATGTTGGGATACCTCAGCCATACCCGAGTCCTCCGCCTGGCCGGCCTGTTTACCTGGGCCCTGGTCAGCTTGCCCCTGGTCTATACCCAGTACGCACCAGAGGAGGGCGTGCTGCAGCCGGCCGCCGGCGAGGCGATCTGGCTGTTCGTGGCCTACCTGACCTTCGGTGGCTGCTACTTCTGGCTGACCCGTGGGCTCAATGCCGCCGGCCACACCAGCTGGTACGACCGGCTGGCGCTGCTGTTGCTGACGGTTTCGGCGCTGGTGGTCAGCTATCTGTCGGCGACTGGCCTGGGCAGCATCCTGATGATGGTCGCCGCCGGGGTCATCCCGTGGCTGCTGAGCCGTTGGGTGGGCGTCATCTGGCTGGTGCTGAGCCAACTGGCGGTATTGCCGGTTTATAACCTGATCCTGGGCCTGCCGCTGTTCGAGGCGCTGCTGCAATCGCTGCTGTACGGCGGTTTCTCGATGTTCATCTTTGTCACGAGTCTGGTGGCCCGGCAGCAGACCCAGGCGCGCGAGGAACAGCGGCGTTTGAATGCCGAACTGCGCGCCACCCGCCTGCTGCTGGCCGAAAGCGCCCGGGTCAATGAGCGCACCCGCATTTCCCGCGAACTGCATGACCTGCTTGGCCATCACCTGACCGCGCTGAGCCTGAACCTGGAAGTGGCCGGGCATATCACCGAAGGCCAAGCACAGGAACACGTGCGGCAGGCGCATACCCTGGCCAAGCTGTTGCTCACCGATGTGCGCGAGGCGGTCAGTCAGCTGCGCGAGAGCGGGGCGATCGACCTGGCGGCTGCCCTGCGGCCGTTGACCGAACGGGTGCCGTCGCTGGAAATCCACCTGCAGATCGACGACCCGTTCAGCGTCGAAGACCCCGAGCGCGCGCATGTGCTGCTGCGCTGTACGCAGGAAATCATCACCAATGCGGTACGCCATGCTGGCGCCCGCAATCTGTGGATCGAGGTCGAGCGGGACGCCGCCCAGGTAGTCATCAGTGCGTACGATGACGGCATCGGTGGTGATTTCGAGGAAATAATGCCCGGCAACGGCCTGCGTGGCATGCGTGAGCGGCTGGCGCAGTATGGGGGTGTGCTGGATGTGTCGGCACGGAGCGGTGAGGGTTTCCGTCTTCGCGCCAGCCTGCCACTGGTTACCAATATGATGTTGGCCTCGGGGCCGCAAGGAGTGAATTGATGATCCGTGTCTGTCTGGTCGACGACCAAACCCTGGTACGGCAGGGCATTCGCTCGCTGCTGGCGCTGGATGACAGCATCGAAGTGGTGGCCGAAGCCATCGACGGGCGGCAGGCGATAGAGTTGATTCCGCAGGTGCAGCCGGATGTGGTGCTGATGGACATGCGCATGCCGGTGATGTCGGGGCTGGAAGCTCTGCAGACGCTGAGCCGCGCCGGCACGCTGCCGCCCTCGATCATCCTGACCACGTTCGACGATGACCAGTTGGTGCTGGCTGGGCTCAAGGCCGGAGCCAAGGGCTATCTGCTCAAGGATGTGACCCTGGAGCAGCTGGTGGGGGCTATCCGTACCGTGGCGAACGGTGGCTCGCTGGTGCAGCCGGCGGTGACCCAGCGCCTGCTGTCGGGGCTGGAACACATGCGCAATGAGTTCGTCAGCCTGGATCGGCCGGACCCGTTGACCGACCGCGAGACCGAGATCCTGCGGCTGATGGCCAGCGGCTTCTCGAACAAGGAGATCGCCAACTCCCTGGGCGTGGCCGAGGGCACCATCAAGAACCACGTGTCGAACATTCTGTCCAAGCTTGGCGTGCGTGACCGTACCCGCGCTGTGCTCAAGGCCTTTGAGTTACAGCTGGTGTGAGCGGCATGCAGAAGGCGCGCCGGGCAGGATGAATACGCTGGCCAGGGCGCGGCAACTGATTCGCGAAAAGTTGCCGCAACCACTGGTGCTGGACACCTTGGACGGTGGAAAATAGTGCCGCTACGGACGAAGTGCAGTCCAAGCTATCGGCTGAAGGCGCGCAGGGTTGGTGGTTGATACGCTACCCTGCGGCCTATCGATTGAGATAGCGCATTCTGGTAATGGAAACCGGTGCGCCAAATGTGCTGAACAACCTGCGGAAAGCCTGCTAGGATGGGGGCTTCCCTTCAAATCAACCCGGCCGTGGGATCGGCCCCGGAGACTCCTGAATGACCCGTATTATCGAGTTCCTGATCGCTTTGGGGATCGTGGCTGGCCTGTTTGTCCTCATTGGCGTGTGTCTGCCGGGCGAGCGCCACATTACCGAAAGCATCGAAACCAACCGCAAGATGACGATCGTGTATGACACGGTCAACAGCCTGCGCCGCTTCAAGGATTGGAATCCGCTTGTGCTGCGCGACAAGGCCGTGGAGCTGAAGTTCAGCGGCCCGGACGCCGGCAAGGGCGCCCGCATGGACTATTCCTCCAAGGACATGGGCCAGGGCAGCTGGGAAATCACCGATAGCGAGAAGAACAAGCGCGTCGTGATTGCCATCGAAGATCCGACCCGCGGTACCGACAAGGTGACCTCGTTCACCCTCGAGCCGACCGGCAAGAACGACCGCAACGTCAAGATCACCCAGGACTACAGCGTCAAGTACGGTTTCGACCTGTTTGGTCGTTACGCCGGCCTGTACGTCAGCCGTCACATCGGTGACGACCTGAAGCTGGGTCTGTCGCGCATGGCCAACATGCTGGCCTCGGTGCCGAACGTCGACTACGCCGCTGCCGAAGCACCGCTGACCGACCTGAAGGTCATCCAGGTGCCGGCTGAAAACCTGCTGGTGGTCAACGCCGGTAACATCGATCGCAACAACGATGCCATCCAGAAGTCGATTGACGACAATATGGAATGGATCAAGCGCACGATGGATGCCAATGGCCTGGTTGCCGCTGGTCCGGTGCGTATCGTCACCACCGATTTCGGTGCTGAGAAGTATGCCTTCGACGTGGCTCTGCCGGTTCGCAAGGGCGGCGCTGCTGCTCCGGCGGCCGACAAGAAGGACGGCGAAGCCGCCGCTCCGGCCGTTGCTGCCGCACCGGTTGCTGCTGGTGATGCTGCCGAGCTGAGCGTCAAGATCCCCGCGGGCAACCCGGTGACTTACGTGCATGCTCCGGCACACCGTTCGGCATTTGCTTCCTACACCGGCCACATGGCTGGCCTGGACCTGGCCCGTAACGGCCTGCGTGCATGGGCTACCACCACCGGTAACGAAGTTGTCGATCGTCCGTATGAGTCGTGGAAGGGTGGTGTGGCCAAGGCCTTCACCGTCGATGGTTCCTACGACCTGTACTGGGCGGTCAAGTAATCATCGGTTGTTGTCGATGATCTGATCGAGAAAACGCGCCGCTTCTAGCGGCGCGTTTTTTTTGCGGACGACATTTGCAGGGTTGATTGGAGAACGACATGTTGGGAGTGGAACGGCGGACGCGTAAGCCTTCGTTTCTTGCATTCTGTGGTGGCCTGTTGGCTGCGGCAGCGGTCGGTTTGTCGGCTTATGCCTCGCATGGCGTGAGCGAGGCATTGGCGCAGTCGCATCTGAATACCGCAGCCCTGTATGCGTTTGGGCATGGCGTGGTGCTGGTGGGGCTGGGCGCGTCCTCGGTAAACCAGTGGGGGCGGTGTGCGCTGTATGTGCTGCTGCTGGGCACCTTGTTGTTCTCCGGCAGCCTGGTCGGCAATGTGCTGATGCAATGGCCGACGAGGCTGGCCCCGGCCGGCGGCATGACCCTGATGGGTGGCTGGGTGCTGCTTGCGCTCAGTGCCCTGCGCCGCTGAGCGATGCCGCGCTATCGACGTGGTTTCGATATCGATGCTGCGCACGCGCACCTGCAGCGGGTGGACAAGCGACTGGCCTCCTGGATGCGCCGCGTGGGGCCCTTGGCGGCACCGCAAGGCTGGGCGCGTTCGTTTGACCCGGTCGATGCGCTGGCGCGGGCAATCCTGTTCCAGCAGCTCAGTGGCAAGGCCGCCTCGACGATAGTCGGGCGGGTGGAAACGGCGATTGGCAGCAAGCGTCTGCATGCGGCCAGTCTGGACCTGATCGATGATCCTGGGTTGCGCGCCTGTGGTGTATCCGGCAACAAGGCCTTGGCCCTGCGCGACCTGGCCCGCCGCGAAAGCGCGGGTGAGTTGCCGAGCCTGCGGCAGATGTCGGTGATGGATCACCAGGCCATCGTCGACGCGCTGGTGGCGGTGCGCGGTATCGGCCGCTGGACCGTGGAGATGATGTTGATGTTCCGCCTCGGCCGGCCCGACATCCTGCCGATTGATGACCTGGGTATCCGCAAAGGCGCTCAGCGCGTGGATGGCGGTGAGACGATGCTCACGCCCAAGGCCTTGGCCGAGCGCGGCGAGCGCTGGGCTCCGTACCGCACCTGGGCCAGCCTGTATTTATGGCGCATTGCCGATTTCAGCACCGAGCCGAAGCAGACAACCAATCGTTCGCAGGATTGAGCAGCAACGTGGACGATGCTGCGCCTTTGTAGGAGCGGCATCAGCCGCGAAGTCCATGATCCGTCAGGTAGCAGGTATGCCAGGTAGTGCCGAGCCATGCTCGGCAAGGCCTTGCAGGCAATGCATCGGACAGTCCACCAGCTTCGCGGCTTACGCCGCGACTACAAACAGCGGCGTGCTCCAGATTGTGGGAGCGGCATTGGCCGCGAAGCCCATGATCCGTCAGGTGGTAGGTATGCCAGGTAGTGCCGAGCCATGCTCGGCAGGGCCGTGCAGGCAATCCATCGTACAGTCCACCAGCTTCGCTGCTTACACCGCTCCTACAATTGCAGTGCTGCGATAACGCCAATGCCACGGCTCGTAGACGATGCCGTGCGGGTTGTCGCGCGGGTAGCTCATGTGGAAGCCGAAGTGCGCCGCATGCTGCTGCAGCCAGGCGAATCCTGACGTGAGCTCGAAGGACTCCTCGGCAGGCGGCTCGCCCGGTGTGCTGATGTCCAGTGCGTCACCGCCGTGGTGTTCGCTGTAGCCTGGTGCGGCGTTGACGGTGAGGATCTCGTCCACGCTCAGTCCGCGCGCCAGCTTGCGTTCGAAAATACCGAGCTGATAGTCATGGCTGCGATAACCGGAGATCGCATCCAGCGCGACGCCATCAAGGGCCGCGGCCTGCTGCATGCGCTGCCAACCGCGCGCAGCACCGCCAGTCAGCCAGAGCGGGCGGCGGTAGCGATCAAAACCGGCAAGGCGCAGATGCGCCGGTTCGGCCACCAGCGGTAAACCTGTCTGCGTGGCATAGGTGCCGGCATCCAGACCCAGTTGCTGCAGATGCAGATGCAGTTGATGCAACGGCAGGCTGCCGCTCGCAGGTGGAATGCGGGATGGCTGCGTGCGCAGGGTTTCCAGTGCGGTCAACGCAAAGTCGATGCCGGGTTCATCCGCCAGCCGGGTCACCAGGGGCATTAGCCCGCCGCGTAGCTGTGCGGCCAGAAAGCGACCATCACGCTTGCGACGCAGTACCTGCGTTGCCCGGGCCAGTACACGGGCATCGTCGCTGCTGCGCGCGCGCAGCAGGCCGCCGGGCCAGATCTCGATGTCGGGTGTGTTGAGCAGGATGTGGGGAGCATTGCGCATACGCGCAGCTTAGGCCCGTGCGCCGCTGTCGGCCAGTCGCTTGAGTTCATCCAGCAGGGTGCGTGGCTGCTCGGGGCTGACCAGTACAGTGTTGCCGTCGCGCAGCGGAATCACCAGTACGCGGTTGGGATCGGTGATCAGGCAGAAGGCCTTGCCGCCGCCCTTCATGTGGAAGTGGCCCGCGCGGAACCCGGGAAACTGGAAGCCATTGGATTTCCCGCCCGGCTTGAGATCTGGGTTCTCTGCGAAATTGACGACGCGCGCGCGTTCCAGTCGCATCGAACTCAGCGTCACGCGTCGGGTATACAAGGTGGCGGCGATGGTCAATTGCTTCGGCTCCACGCGCAGTTCGCGTCGTCGGTAGGCCAGGGTCAGCGCTGCGCCAAGCAGAGACAGTATCAACCAGCCACCCCAAGAGGCGAATGTCGCCTGGAACGGCGGCTTGCCGGCGAACAACCTGATCAGTGGGTCGATGCTGAGCACCAGCAACATGGGTGCCCACAACCAAAGCAGGAGTGAGCTGGTTGGTTTGGCGACGTTGAACGTTCTTGTCTCGGTTGGCGAGGTGTTGCGGCCGTTCATCGCTGTGCCTTGATCCATTGCGCGATGTCGTTGATCAGTGCTGGCTCGACGTGGCCCGGGCGCGTGTATTCTTCAAGTGAGCCCTTGCCTTCACCGGCGATGCCGAGGTGATTCAGCGCCGGGTAGTGCCGGAAGCGGTAGCGCTCGCCTTGCAGCCCGTTGTTCCACAACTGCCAGTCGGCATCGACCACCTGGAAGTCACGGCCGCCTTGCAGCAACAGCACTGGCAGCGTGCTGTTGCGCACATCGGCGATGGGATCAACGCTCTCCAGTTGTTGCCAGAAGCGGCCGGGAATTTCCATCAGGCGCGCATCGGGATTGCTGCGCACGGCAACGATGGCTGCATCGAGTGCCTTGAGTTGTGCTTGCTCGTCGGTGCTGATCGCACCATCGAGGCCGAGCATGTAGCGGTTCTGTTCGGCCAGCAGATCGAGGATTGGGCGTGCCGGTGCAGCGAGCAGAACGAGTCCTGCCAGCTTGCCATCGGCGGCCTTGGCGATGCGTCCGGCCAGCAGTCCACCTTGGCTATGGCCCAGCAGATAGATGTGCGCGGGGTCGATGCTGGGCGTAGTGGTCAGTGCGCGCACCGCTGCGACTGCATCGTCGGTGGTTTCGTCATCGATGCTGAAGCTGCCTTTGAAATCCTGCGGCCGTGCGTGACTGCGTTTTTCATAGCGCAGCACGGCATTGCCCTGTGCGGCCAGTCCGCGTGCGATATCGAGGAAGGGGCGGTTGGGGCCGATGGTTTCGTCGCGGTCCTGTGGGCCGGAACCGTGCACCAGCACGACGGCGGGAAAGCGGCCCGTGCCCTTGGGTAAGGTCAATGTGCCGGGCAGCGCAGCGCTGGCGGTGCCGCTGGCCGGCACGTTGAAATCCTGCTCAGTGAAACCGGCATCGGCGGCGGGCGCCGGAGCCGGCGCGGCGGCTGCGGGCTGCACCAGGAAGCCGGCAACCTTGTCGTCCTTGTCCAGCACGATGCGTGCCTGCAGGGCGCCATTGGCGTAATGCAGTGGAATGACGACGATGCGCAAGCCGTCGGCTTCACTGCTGCTGGCCGCGCCGCGCGGGCCGGCGGCGCCCATCTGCGCGGGTAGGGATTCCCAGACTGCCTTGAGTTTCGCTGCAGGTACCGCGGCCTTCATCTGTGCCGAAAAGCCCGCTTCAGCAGCTGTGTACTGGCCAGCATCAAGTTGGTCCGGCAACTGCTTGGCCAGTGTGGCCGGGTCGGCAGCATGTGCGCTGCCGGCAAGGAAGAGAACCGCTGCCGTGATCCATCCGCCCCGGCCTTTCATCACTGTGCCTTCTTGAAGATCAGGGTTGGAGTGGAGACGGTCGGCGTGGCGTGGACCACGTTCACCAGTTCCCAGCCAAGCCGGCCTTGCTTGTCCAGCTCTTCCTGCAGTGCTTCGGTCTTGAAGCTGCCCATCAGGGTGGTTTTCAGTTCGACAACCAGGTACTTCCACTGCGTGCTCATTGCTCGTCCTTGGGTTCTTTCTGAGGTTTGGGGAGACGCCCGGCCTTGCGCAGGGCGTCGCGGATCACATACTCGATCTGCGCGTTGAGGCTGCGCAGTTCGTCGTCGGCCCAGCGCTGGGTCGCGGCCAGAACATCAGCGTTGATGCGCAGCGGATAGGCCTTCTTCTCGCTCACCGGCGGGGTGCTCCGTTGTTGCCGCGACGCAGGTGCAGCACCAGTGAAATGCCCAGCGCGTTGACCGCCACCACCAGCGCGATGATCACGCCGTAGGCGATGTTGCGGTTGTCACCGGCCAGGTAGACGCCGGTGGCAGCCACGAACATGCACAGCGCGATCAAGGCCCAGCGCAGGCCCAGCCCGCGTGCGTGTGCGGTGCCGGGGCGTCCGCTCCATACCGCGAAGCAGAGAGCCGGGATGCCCGTGGCGGCGATGATCAGGGGGGCGAATACATTCACTGCGATTACCTCACTACGTTGTTCAGTACAGCGAGCCGGCATTGACCACCGGCTGGGTGCCGCGGTCCGAGCACAGCACGGTCAACAGGTTGCCGACCATCTGCGCCTTGCGCTCTTCATCAAGGGTGACGACGGCATTCTTCTCAAGTTCCAGTAGCGCCATTTCGACCATGCCGACGGCACCAGCGACGATCTGCGTACGGGCGGCGATCACCGCGCTGGCCTGCTGGCGCTGCAGCATTGCCTGGGCGATTTCCGGCGCATAGGCGAGGTGGCTGATACGGGCATCGAGCACCTGCACGCCGGCATCGGCCAGACGCTCGGCCAGTTCGTCCTTCAGGTGCTGGGAGATCTCGGTGGCATGGCTGCGCAGGGCAAGCTGGCCTTCGGTGTGCTGGTCATAGGGATAGCTGGTGGCCATCGCACGCAGTGCCGACTCGGACTGGATGTGCACGAAGCTCTCGTAGTCGTCAACGTTGTAGACGGCTTCGGAGGCGTCGATCACCTGCCAGACGATGACCGCGGCGATCTCGATCGGCGAGCCATCCAGCTCGTTGACCTTGAGCTTGCCGCTCTCGAAGTTGCGCACGCGCAGGCTGACCGCACGCTTGCTGTAGAAGGGATTGTTACAGCGCAGGCCGTTTTCCTTGACCGTGCCCACGTACTTGCCGAACAGGCTGATCACCGCGGCCTGGTTGGGTTGGACCATGTACAGGCCGCAGCTGAAGATGATGCCGACGATGACCAGCAGGATGCCGCCGATCACCAGCATGCCACCGCCGCCGGTGCCGTTCTTGGTGACGACGATCGCGCCGATGATGGCGACGCTGCCGACCAGCATCAGCAGCAAGGCGCCAAGCAGGGTGGGGATGCCGGACATGGAACCGAGGGACTTCTCTTTCATGGCACATCTTCCGTGGTAGTTGGAATGAAAGATATCAAATTGATATCAACATGCAAGCGATATTGACGAGGGTCCGGACGGCGCCGGAACCCGTAGCCCGGGGAGCCGCCGTGCAGCCGGGCTACGGGTTCCCGGCGCCGGTGACAAGGAGATCGCGCGACCCCGGGTGCGCTCGCGCTTACCCGGGCTACGTTGCCTAGAATAGGCACCCTCTTTTGTGCCTCCCGGAACCGCCTGATGATCACCCTCGGTACCCCGCTTTCCCCATCCGCCACCCGTGTCCTGCTGCTTGGTTCGGGCGAACTGGGCAAGGAAGTGGCCATCGAGCTGCAGCGCTTCGGCGTGGAAGTGATTGCCGCCGATCGCTATGCCAATGCCCCGGCCATGCAGGTCGCACACCGCAGCCATGTGCTGGACATGCTCGACCCGGCCGCGCTGAAGGCCTTGATCGCGCAGGAGCAGCCGCACCTGGTGGTGCCCGAGATCGAGGCGATCCATACCGAAACCCTGGTGCAGCTGGAAGCCGAACAAGGCCTGCGGGTGATCCCGACCGCGCGCGCCGCGCGCCTGACCATGGATCGCGAGGGCATTCGCCGGCTGGCCGCCGAAACCCTGGGCTTGCCGACTTCGCCCTATCGCTTCGTCGATACCGAAGCCGAGTACCGTGATGCCGTGGCCGCTATCGGCCTGCCGTGCGTGGTCAAGCCGGTGATGTCGTCCTCGGGCAAGGGCCAGAGCACGCTGCGCAGCGACGCCGACATTGGCCCGGCATGGGAATACGCGCAGACCGGCGGCCGCGCCGGCGCTGGCCGCTGCATTGTCGAAGGCTTCATCGACTTCGATTACGAGATCACCTTGTTGACCGTACGCCACGCCGATGGCACCGCGTTCTGCGATCCGGTTGGCCACCTGCAGAAGGATGGCGATTACCGTGAAAGCTGGCAGCCGCAGGCGATGTCGGCCAAGGCACTGGAAGGCGCGCAGCAGATCGCCCGCGCCATCACCGAGGATCTTGGTGGTTGGGGCTTGTTCGGTGTCGAGTTGTTCGTGAAAGGCGACGCGGTGTGGTTCAGCGAAGTCTCGCCGCGTCCGCATGACACCGGTCTGGTGACCTTGGTATCGCAGGAACTGAGCGAGTTCGCGCTGCATGCGCGCGCGATTCTGGGTCTGCCGATCCCGACCATTCGTCACAACGGCGCATCGGCATCGTGCGCGATGCTGGCGCAGGGCAATGGCGTGCCGTTCTTCAGCAACGTCGCCGAGGCATTGATCCATCCGGATTCGGCGCTGCGCCTGTTCGGCAAGCCGATGGTGCAGGGCCAGCGTCGCGTTGGCGTGACCCTGGCACGGGCTGCAGATGTTGATCAGGCGCGTGCGATTGCGCGTGATGCGGCAGCGGCGATTGGAATCGAGCTGCGCTGAGCTTGGTTTTGCCCCCTCCCTTTGCCGAAGGCAAGGGGAGGGTTGGGGAGGGGTAAGGCTCTACCGCTCTTGTTGGTGCCTCAGCTTCGCGGCTTACGCCGCTCCTACAAACGCAGGCGAGCATCATCAGCTTGTAGG